>SLCJ01000254.1 GCA_007125835.1 Verrucomicrobiales bacterium
CACCGGCGGCACCCGCACCAACAGGTGAAAATGGTTGCCCATCAGGCACCAACTCACCAATTCCACCCCGGCAAACTCCGCTCCTCCACGAATCTGCTCCATGAACTTGCGCCGCTCACGACCACCGAAAATCACCCGCCGGTCCACCACACGCGAACACACATGATACAACCCTGCCCGCCCAGGCTCCGCCAATGCTCGTGGTCTCAACATCCCCCACCCTACCACCACCCACCCCCCGCGCAACCAAAATTCACGGCCAGGCCAAGATTTTTGGTTCTGGCATGGAAAGGGGTGGCAAGGCCCTTGTTTACTGGCCGATGTGGCCGGCGTATGCGGAGGCGTCCATCATTGCGTCGGCCTCCGAGGGGTCGGATAGCTTGATTTTGTAAATCCAGCCACCCGCGTATGGCTCGCTGTTGATCAGGGAAGGATCCCCTTCCAGCGCACCGTTGGCATCGACGATTTCACCTGAGACCGGCGAGTAAATGTCACTCGCCGCTTTCACGCACTCGACCACGGCCACCGCCTCCCCGGCAGCCACCGTACGCCCGACTTCGGGCAGCTCGACAAAGACCACATCGGTCATCTCCTCCTGCGCGTGATCGGACACACCGACCACTGCGACATCTCCCTCAATACGGACCCACTCATGCGAAGTGGCAAACTTCAGATCATTCGGTATCTGGCTCATGGATGGGGTTGAGATAATCGCAGCCTGCCAAACCCGCAAGCGGAAAAAGCCCCCGTCGGAATCGGTGCCAGCATTTTTTCGCAATGACTGTTGTTTCTTTCCTTGCCTTCGGCCCATCCCTACCGACCCTTTTCTCTGCCATCATGACTGACTTGAACAAAGCATCACTCCGCGTGCTCGTAGCCTGCGACAAATTCAAAGACAGCCTCACCGCTCCGGAAGCCTGCCAGGCCATCGCCGATGGCATTCTTATTCCGCAACCGGCAGCGTCAATCGACACCTGCCCCATTGCCGACGGCGGAGAAGGGTTCACCTTAGCCATGGTGACCGCCTTGCGGGGGAGCCTGGTGTCGTGTGATACCATTGACGCGCTTGGTCGTCCCATCACAGCCAATTATGGAATCGCCGACTTCGGAGGTGGAAAACTGGCGATCCTGGAAATGGCCGAGGCAGCAGGACTTTGGCGGCTTGATTCTGCCGAACGCAATCCCGCAGGTGCCGACACCCGCGGCGTCGGCCTGATGATCCGGCACGCAGTCGAAAACTACAAGCCAGACCGTATCCTCGTCGGTATTGGCGGCAGTGCCACCAATGACGGAGGTGTTGGCATGGCCCACGCTCTCGGAGTGCGTTTCCTCGATCCACAGGGCCGCCCCGTGCCGCCCCGCCCAGACCGGCTCGCGGATGTCGCCCGCATTGATATGGACGAACAGCTTCCGCTGCCCGAGATCGTGGCCGCCTGCGATGTGACCAACCCGCTACTTGGCCCCAACGGTGCCACGGCGATCTTCGGCCCCCAGAAGGGAGTGACTCCGGAAACAGCTGCCACTATCGAATCCGCACTCGCCCACCTTGTCGAGCGAAGCGGCGACTTCGACAACGCCGCACAACCCGGGGCCGGAGCCGCCGGTGGCCTCGGCTTTGGTCTGCTTCATTTTTGCGCAGCCACCCTCGCTCCGGGATTCGACATAGTCGCCGCCGCCACCGACCTGCCCGCCCGCATCCGGGCCGCTGATATCGTCGTCACCGGCGAGGGATCACTTGACCACCAGAGCCTGCAGGGCAAGGGCCCGGCCGAAATTGCCCGTCTCGCCCGCAAGGCCTCGCGACCGGTTGTTGCGCTCGCTGGCCACGTGGACACCGCCGCCCGCCAAAGCGGAATCTTTGACCACATCATCGCGCTCGACGAATCGGGGGAAACACTTGAAACCTGCATCCGCCAAGCGGCCAAACTTCTCCGCCGAGCCGCTGCCAGCACGCCCTGGCAAAGCCTCGGAAACCAGCATGCCTGATGCTTGACAACTTCCGCCCTATGTCCAGCACCCCTACAGTATTGATTGCCGGCTGCGGCTTTCTCGGCCTTGAGATAGCGCGTCAATTCCGCCACCGAGGGTGGCGTGTATTCGGCTTGACCCGCACGGCAGGCTCCGCCCGCGAAGCCGCCAATGCCACCGGAATCGAGCCTCTTGTGGCTGATCTCACCGACCCGGGCGCCCTTCGGTCTGCTGCAAAGAGTTCGCCTCACTTTCACGCCGTCGTGCACTGTGCTGGCACCGGAGGTGGCTCGGTGGATGACTACCGCCGCGTCTACGCGGAGGGATCGCGTCACCTCGCTGAGGTCCTTGCGCCGGACACCCTTTTTTTTACCTCAAGCACCTCCGTTTATCGTCAGATCGATGGGACCGTGGTCGACGAGACCAGTCTGGCCGGGGTTGGCACGGCGAAGGCGGAAATCCTTGCCCAAGCCGAGCAAACGGTTCTCGGTCACGGCGGCCTCGTCGCACGTTTGGCCGGAATCTACGGCCCTGGCCGATCTGCCCTGTTGCGCAAATTTCTTCATCAACAGGCCATTCTCGAAGATGGGGGCGGCAAATGGATCAATCAGATCCACCGCGACGACGCCGCATCTGCAATCGTCCACCTTATCACCATGCCGGATCGCCGCGCGGCCCTGTTCAATGTGTGCGACAACGAGCCGCTCACCCAGCACCGGATTTACGAAGGCCTGGCATCTTATTTCTCGCGCCCCATCCCGCCCCACGGCCCCCGCGACACCTCGCGAAAGCGAGGATGGACCGACAAACGTGTGTCGAACGCCCGCCTTCTTAGAACCGGATGGGCTCCCGCCTATCCCTCATTTCTCGAAGCCGTGCGCCACGATGCGCGCCTCACTGCCTCTTTCGCCGACACCGATCAATAACTCCCCCCACATGCATCCCGGCATCCATCGCCGCGCGTTTTGGGACTATGACCCCCATCCTTAGCCCCAACCCAAGCCGCTCCCTCGGCTCCATCCGCCGTTTTCTCGCCCTTGCCGCGATCCCGCTCCTTTTCGCATCGGCATCCGGCTCGGAAGATTCAGCCCCCACGTATGTCGATGAAGCACGCCTGCCCGAAGGGTGGCCGGCGCCCGGCCCCTACAATCAGGTGCTCGAAAAGAAAATTCCCGCCTACCGCGCCGCTTTCTCAGAGGGTGGCCAAGGCGGCGCATTCTGGGTTCTCTTCGAGCACATCTCCCGCCACGATATTCCCATGACCGCTCCGGTCGAGATGGCGCTCGACGAATCCTCCGCCACCACATCCATGGCTTTCCTCTATCAGAATACTGAGGTGGGCACCGCCGGTGCTGACCGCCACGGAGTGAATGTGGAGGACGTCCCACCGGCCCGAGTCCTCAGCTACACTTGGCAGGGCCCTGACACCCGCCAAAACCGCGAAAAGGCTCTCGCAGCCCTCAAGGAAGCACTTGAGGACCGGGGCGAGGAAGCGTCCTCGTTCCGTTTGCTCGGCTACAATGGTCCCCGCACACCCCGCGCCCTCGCCAC
>SLCJ01000251.1 GCA_007125835.1 Verrucomicrobiales bacterium
GGAGAAATCCACGGCCGCGATCCCCAGCTCGATCCCGACACCTTCCTGCCTCAGAACCCAGACGCGCTGCGGCTGATCCGGCGAAGCTCCGGCAACGGTGATCTTTGAACCGCGTCTGACCATAATACGTGGTGATTGCGACTTGTCTTTTCAAAGCCGCCTCCGCCTAAAGGACGTGGGTGACAGGCTCATCCGCGGCGATGCATTTGCGGGGTGTTGCTTTCGTAGCAGCCCCGCGCGGCGAGCAGAGCCGCAAGAGGGTCTTCATGGCCTTTGGCGACGGACTTCCCTCTACCCGCATTGATTCATTCAATCAACCGCCACCGGAATCATGCCGAGCCCCGTAGGCACGAGGACTCCACCCCTCCATATCCCACCCCAATCCCTCAAGCATTTTTCCCACCCTGGGCTTTCCTCCGGGGGTGTGCCCCCGCAGCTTTCGCACGTAGGCGGCGGATCCCAAAACATGGGCTCCGGAAAACACGCCCTGGCGCACCGCTGCCGTTCCGCCTCGCCTCCCAGTGCGCGCGCAAACACCCTCCCACTCCGCCGCCAACAGACATTCGTGAATCTCTCGCGCACGTCGTGTGCACCAGCGCACCCCCCTGTTGTTCACTCCGTGAAGCAGCCGCTGGCCCGCCGCCGCCACCCGATCCCCGCAGCAGGCCGCTCCGTGGCCGCTCCACTCATAGGCATCCGCCGCGCCAACCAATCCGGCCCGCAGGGGATTCAAATCAATGTAGGCAGCCACCACCTCAACCAGACGTCCCAAGCCTCCATCCTGCCCTTCCGGCGGGCGCTCCTGGATCACCACACAATGGTAACGTTCCTCCCACAATGTGCCCGTGCGATTTGTGGTCAGATTATACCACCTCGAAAACCGCTGCTTTATCCCCTGCATCATCACCGAAAGCCTGCCCATGCGGCGGCGGTGGACATCCAGCAGAGCCTTGCGGTCCTCTGCCCTTGCGCAGGCATCGAGCACACGGCGGAAATCCTCCATCTCTGACTTGCGGTAGATTCTCGCCATCCGTGCAAGAACCTCCTCCTCCCCAAGAGCCATACACCTTTGGCCACTGCCGGGGGGAACCCTCACCAGCAGGTGAAAATGATTGCCCATAACACACCACGTCACAAGCTCCAGCCCGCCAAATGCCGCATACGCCTTTGCCAGCCAAAGAAACCGCCGCTTCTCCTCCTCCTCAAAAATCATCCGCCGATCCACCACCCGCGAGGTCACATGAAACACCCCGCCCTCGTCCGCACTCGGTATCTGACGCTTCGGCATACACCTACTATCCACCCACATCAAAGATCTGCAAGAAAATAAATCCTGGTTTTATTTTTGGTTTTATTTTTGTTTGCGCGGTTCCTCAGATTTCCAGCCGGTAGCCGGTGCCGCGGATGGTGAGGAGGTGGCGTGGGTTGGCGGGTTCGGGTTCGAGTTTGGCGCGGAGGGCGGCGATGAAGTTGTCCACAGTGCGGGTGCTGGGGTAGGCGTGGTAGCCCCAGATCACGTCGAGGAAGGTTTCGCGGGGCACGGGCGCGCCACGGGCGGCGGCGAGCAGGCGCAGCATGCCGGTTTCCTTTTCCGAGAGCGCATGGGTGGTGCCGTCGCGCGTGAGCTGGCGGCGGGCGAAGTCCACGGTGGCCGCGCCGATGGCGAGGGTGTCGGGCACGGCGGCGTAGCGTTCGCGGCGGCGCAGCAGCGAACGGACGCGGGCGAGCAGTTCGCGCAGGCTGAAGGGCTTGGCGAGGTAGTCGTCGGCCCCGCTGTCGAGGCCGGTCACGCGGTCGTCCACGCCTCCTTTGGCGGTGAGCATGAGGACGGGCATGTCGCGGCCGCGTTTGCGCAGTTCGCGGCAGACGGCGAAACCATCGAGTTTTGGCATCATGACATCCAGCAGCACGAGGTCGAAAGGTTCGGTGCAGGCGAGTTCGAGGCCGCTTTCGCCGTCGTGGGCAGCGACGACGCGGTATCCTTCGGTTTTGAGTGTCTCGACCAGCGCGGTGCGCATGGGCAGTTCGTCTTCGACGATGAGGATTCTCATGGGAGGTGGATTTCGAGAGTGGCTCCGGGGGGCGTGGTGTCGGCTACGGCAACGCTGCCGCCGTGGGCCTCGACAATCGATTTGACGATGCCGAGGCCGATGCCGCAGCCCTGGGTTTCGCGCTGCAGTTCGTTGCCGAGGCGGTGGAAGCGCTCGAATACGCGGCGGTGTTCGGCGGGCGGGATGCCCGGGCCTTGGTCGGAAACGCGCAGAAGCCAGCCGCCGTCGGGTGCGGCATCCAGCGTGAGGATGATGGTCCCGCCGTGGGGCGAAAATTTCACTGCGTTTTCGAGCAAGTTGAGCAGGGCCTGCCGGATGGCGGCGGCATCGATGTGGGCGGTGGCTTCGGCGAGGCGAGTTTCGATACGCAATTCCCGGCCCTCGGCGTGGGGCGTGATGAGACGGGTGGCATCCGCAGCCACAGCGCGCAGGTCGCTTTCCTCGGGCTGATAGCGTTTGCGGCCTTCGTCGATGCGGGTGAGGTCGAGCACGTTCTCAATCATGTGGCCAAGTCGCGCGCCTTCGCTGGCGATAAGGCGGAGGAACTCGCGGGCCGCACCGCCTTTGATCCTGCCTTCGTGGAGCCCTTCGGCCATCAGTCGGATCGAACCGACGGGGGCACGCAATTCGTGGGACACGCTGGAAACGAACTGCGCCTTCAACTCGGCGAGATTGTGTTCGCGCACCATGGTCCGGCGCATTTGGACGAGCGCCGCGCAGGCAAGCATGCCCACTGCGAGCAGCACCAGCCAATTCCAGCGTTCGGCGCGTTTCGCGGCATCGAGGATGGAGCCGGGGTCCCTCTCGGTAATTTCCAAGAGCGGTGCTCCGGCGGCAGCGATTTCGCGGCGAGCGAGCACTTCGTCGCCGCTGGTGGGTAGTCCATTCCAGGCGACGTGCCAGTCGGCCCATGCGGGCAGTTCGGGCGTGGCGGTGAGGTTCGGCGCTTCGACGAAGTGCAATCTGTTCGCCTCGCGGGCCACCCATAACCAGCCATCGTTTGTCGCAATCCACTGGCCTTGCGGGTCGAGACCCGGATGCTGGCGCAAAGCGGCGCGGGCCCGTTCGCCGCGCCACCATTCCTCGGCCCGGGCTGTGTCGCCCAGTTTGGCAAAGATCGCGGGGCTGAGGATGGAAGGGGTCTCGTCACCGGCGAGCGCAGCGAGCGCTTCGGCGTCGCGCGGGTCGCGATGGTTTTCCCAAACCCGCAGGCCCGCGAGCACGCGCATCGGCAGACCGGCAGGAGAAAACCCAGCGTGCGCATCGTCGCGGAGCGCGCGGAGTGCGGCGGCGTTGTTTCCTGCGTGGTCGAGCGGCTCCATGCTCGCCTCGGGGCGCGGTGCCGGTGGATCGTCGATGAGCGGGGCAATGGCGATGGTGGCTTCAAGTGTGGCAGCAAGGCGGTCGGCTAACAACACGGCGCCAGCGGCAGCCTCGCGCTGCGCTGCCTGGACCGCCGCGTCACGCCGCGCGTGGTTGCCAATGCTGGCGAGAATCACCAGCGCGGCCAGCGGCAGCAAAGCCATGACGAAGACCAGAAGAAAGCGTCTCGATGACCGCTGTGTGTGAATCGAGGCGTTCATCGTTGTGGCATGGGCGTGGGAGGTTGAGGCTCCTGGCCTGGTGGGGGTTGCGGGACACGCCGACGGGCCAAACTTAAGCTCACCTGATCGCCCTCCCGTACGAACCATCCGGCAGTATCGGCCAGCGGCAGGGCCTGACCGCCTCGCAGCGCTTCCACCACTACTTGAACCGAGCCATTCCCCATGGCCGTAAAGCGGGCGGTCGGGCAGCCCGTGGCCGGTGGCAGGGCGATCAGTCCGTGCGGTCCGTCGATCCAGCTTGGCGGCTGATAGTCGAATTCACGTTGTTCCACGCCTCTGTTAGATATAATCACCACAAAGCGAGCGGACAGGGCCTTGTCGAAAAACCGCAGGGTTTCCGGTGCGAAACCCTGCCAATCGACACCCGTCTGAGCATCGCGCAGCGGGATTTCCACGATGTCGCCGGGTTGCAATTCCACGTCCGCCAGGCGTGCCTCAGTCGGCGATGTCTCCTCGGAGGAGGCAAGGATGGCATTTTCGAGATCGACCGAGAGCACAGTTTCTGAGCCATCCTCGGCGAGGCGGCGGATGCGGATACGGGAAAAATCCGGATCGCGCGGCACCACACTTGCCCACTCCTCGCCGTTCTCGTTTTCCATCCCCAAGGCGCGCAAAGCGAAGGCCTCGTGACTCTGTTCCCGCCGGAGATCGCCGAGTCGGAAATCCTGCCACGGGCTCCACGCATCGGCGATGGCTTGCACCAGTGTTGGCGGCGTGCTGCCTTCGAACTGGCGCAGAAAGGGGACCCCGGGAACGGTCAGCGCAACCGCACCCCGTCTCCCGGGACGTCTCCCAAGATCGCGATCGCGGACGAGGGTAAGATGATCCCCGGCTTTCAAGGGCACGAGAGTTGAGGTGGATGCCGAGAGGCTCAGGTCCGGCCATCCCGCGCGGCGCAGCGTGGAGGTGCCCGAATCGAAGGGATCGACGATGCCTTCCGGACTCAGCCCCTGGCCGAGCAGGCGAGCCAGCGCGGCGGCGTGCAGCATTGGCACTTCGCTCGAGGCCGGGTCGAAGGCGAGCAGATCCGGGCGGACGGTGATCTCGCGTTCGGTGCCGTCCAGAGCGACGGTGATTTGAAACGCCGGCCGCCGCCGCTGGAGCGCCCAGCGCAGCAGTCCCTCGGCAAGTTCTTCTGAAGTCGGCTCCATTTCCACGATGTCGCCGGCTTTCAGTTCCGGCAACGGACCGTCGCCCTGCCAGTCGATCGGTTGGCGCAGCCATGTGCCGTCAGGGTTGCGGCGCACGAGGATGAGCTGATGGTAGGTCAGCTTTTCGAGGTTTTGATGGAGAAGCGTGGCGGTGTCGGGAACCGGCTGGCCGGCTTCCACAAGGGTCTGGATGTCGCCAGCGTTCACAAAATGGCATAGCGACACGCCACCGCCCTGTTCGTGAAGATGGGGAAAAACCACTTCGTCGAGAAACAAGCGCCTTACGCCCGGCTCCCAGCCACTCACCGATTTCAGGTTCTCAAAATGAATCTTCTCCGGGCGGTGCTTCAGCAGCGCTTTCGCGATCTCCTGAAGATCCACATCAACACCCGCCAGGGAGGTGACTGCGGCGCGTCGCTCACTGGATCCGCCTGTGGCGACGAAGATGAAAATTTCCGGAAACTCCTCTCCCGGCACGGCTCCGGCATCCAGCAGGATTTTCACCAATTCCAGATTCAGGATGGCATGGTCATGATACAGCCGGATCACCTCATGGAACCATCCTGAGGCGATGTTTTCCGGTTCCCTCGGGTTTTCCACAAAGAGGCTGCGCCCGTAGTCCGTTTGGCCGAGAATGGGCCTCCGATTGGGCTCGGGAAGCGGCCGGCGGGAGAAACGGGAAGGCCTGGCATTCGGGTCCGCGCCGTGTTCCAGCAGCAGGCGGATCAGCGCCACCTGATGGCGATGCCGCCGGCCTCGCTCGTTTGATGTGACTTCGGCCGGGATGTTTTGAAACGCGAGCAGCAAGGGTGGAGCGGCAAGCGGCAGATTGGGATCGGCGCCGTGCTCCAATAGCAACTCAACCACCTCCGGGTTTCCACCCCGAATGGCGTTCTCAAGAACAGAGGTTCCGGGCCTCGGCAGCTCCTGCGATGGGGCTTCATCATCGCCTTCCTGAAGCGGTGTGGTTTCGACTTCCACGCCAAGCTCCAGCAAGAAACTTACCCCGGCGGCATTGCCGTGAGAGGCGGCAAAATGGAGCGGCGTCTCTCCTGTGTTCCTGCATCGAATATTGATGTCGGCACCGGCTTCGACCAGCGTTTGTGTGATTGCAATATCGGAGTGAAGCAAACCGAAAAATAGCAACGGAATATTGTAATCTGGTGGGTTGTGCGGCTCAGCCGCCCCATCGCTCATGTCTGGATGAAAATTCACATCCGGCATCCTGGCTAGCAGCACATCCAAGATCTCGGGATGTTCAAAGTCGAACTTAGCAAGGAGCCGAATCGCACGATAAATCGTCTCCACATCAGATTCGGCGACGCGTTCGAGAATGACTTCAAGCATGTCCAGACTGCCATAATCGATTGCGTCTTCCATCGCCCGATCGATGTCCATGCCTTCATCGAGCAGGAAGCTCAGCACCCGGTCCCACCCGTTTTTGATCGCCACATCCACTTCAGCGTGTGATTCCCGAAACACATCCGGGCGCTCGCGGCTCAGGCGGGCGAGGCGCTCGATTGCCAAATCCTGCGGATCGGCATCGGCGTCATAGAGCGGTGCAGCGGGTGCGATGTCCCAGGCGGCGAGCTGCTGACGGGCGAGGTCGGCCTCGCGTCCGGCTTCGGGAAACTCGCGCAGCAGGCGCTGGTAAGCGGCGACGGCCTCGTCCTTGCGCTCCGCTTTGCGGTGGATCTCCGCGAGGCGGAAACGCGCGCTCGCGGCGACGGCGCGCTGGTCGGCAAAGGCGGCGAGCACTGCCTCGTATTCACGGGCCGCGGCGGCCGGATCGCGGTCCACCTCCTCGGCCAGCAGGCCTCGGGTGAGTGCCTCGCGCAGAGGGTCAACCCCGGGATCAGCCGCAGCAGCAGACTCAGGGCCGAACCCGGCGGAGACGCCCGCCATCGCAAGGGGAAGGACGGCGGATAGCGAAAGGATCAATCGGGTCAACGTGTTCATCATGCCGCAGTATAGTAGAACCGACGGCCCGAATTGTCACCGTTCTGTCATGAGTACGGGGAAAAGGGGCAAAGCAAGAGCGAATGGCTCAACTTTCGCTCGGCGCTTTCCGTTTCTGGTTGGTGGAATGTTTCAGTGGTTTCCGCAAAACGAGGGCAAGCAGGACCGACACCACGAAGCCGATCGTGATGCCGGCTACGGTATAGGGCAGCGAATAGAGGGGGAAGAAGCCAATGCCAGTGATTCTGGATGAGGCGAAGACAATGAGTTCCAAGGTTCATTCGATCTCGAAAAAAGGGACCAGAAAATGCGGAGGAGAAGTGCGGGGAGGGGGTTTACCGAGATTATGGGAGATCGTTTCGTTTGGCAAGGGGTTTTGGGGAAGATTGCCGCTTTGAGAAACATGGCGGGCGGAACAGGCGCTGGGATTCATGGGTTGAGTCTGCTGAGGACTGTGCTGAATCTGGGCAACGCATGGGCCGTGCCGAGGCCATGGGCCAACAATGCACGCCCTGGCTTTCCCTCGAGATGATCGGGTTTCGCCAGGTCGCGGCTCGCGACGCAGAGACGACGCGGAGTACTGAACAAGAGCCCGCCTTGCTGCGATCTCGTCGCATTTCTTAACCATGGAGAAAAGCCCACACGCTTTGTCACTTGCATGTCAGGGAAAGTTCGCATACACCATGACTTACAGCACCATGAGATATGCCACCTCCACTTTCCAATCCGAAGCTTTCCGTTTTTTTGCTTGCGCAGTGGTCCTGATCACTATGTTTTTTATGACTGCTTGTGGCGGCGGGAAGGAAAAGGATGCAGTTGAAGAGGATCCGAGCTTGTCATCCCACCCGGAAGAGAAGCAGGCTTCGGAAGCGCCGCCCGAAGCGACGATAGCCGAAACTTCGGAGTTCCCAGCGCTCACCGGGTCGGCGCTGGAGAGGCTTGTCGGGCACTGCGCACTGATCCGTGCTGAAGGTGAGCCGGATCGCGTTGGCGTCCTCGTCGGAGTGAATACTCGTGTTTCAGGCCTCTATGAGCATCATATCATATGTGACCTTCCATCTGTTCCTGAATCCATCTTGTGTGCCTTCGGCTCGCAGGGGAGCTTCACGGTCACACGCGCGCATTTTGTGGTGACGCTGCCGAATGGTTTGCAAGTTTACAGGTTTACGTGGGATCAGCGCATCCCGGGCCACTCAAGCGGGGCATCAAACGGTAACGCGGCGTTCTATGTGTGTGGGCTGGAAGCGTCGGGGCCACTGGCCGATGAAGGGAAGGCGTCCATTGGGGAAGAACTCGCAGTCCTGCGCAAGCGGCGTAGCGAATTGCTTGCGGCGCTCCCCGACCGACCTGATCCCTCAGTCCAGGAAGATGGGCCGACAAGTCGGGAGGAAATGGAAATCATGCGTTCCCTGGGTCGGAATGCGGCAGGCGAGTATGCGGAGATTTCTCAGCGGATTCCCGAGCTAGAGGCGCAGCTTGCGCTCGCGATCGAAGGGGTCGAAGTCCGGCAGGTCGCGGTAGCCGCTAGTCTGGAGGAACTCACGGAGGACACCCCGGCACTGGCTGGCACCGTAATCGCGGCGCGTGACGGCAGAGTCCTTGCGATCCAGCATGGCGGGCGATGGGTTTTCATCGAAGAGGTGTTGGAGACCGCCTACAGCGAGCCTGCTCGGGTCACGTTGAATCTTCGCGGCAGACGGAACCAAGTGCACCTGTCTTGTACGGTCGATTGGGCGGTTGCTTTCGGCGAGATCGGGTGCTCGATTATCGTAGCCACAACCTATGAGCTGGAATCTCTGGAAGGCGGCAGCCTGGAGGAGAGGCTGGCCAACGTGGAACCCGAACCGATGGCAACGATCCGCTCGAGTTCGAGCGTCAGTAAAGCCTTGCGCTGGAATGGCACGCCCACTTCTGTCTGGATCAGGATTATTCCCGATCACGCGCCAGACAAACCTATTATCGATGAGGTTATCGAGATTAACTTCACGGACCGGTTGCAGGCAAGATGGGGCAGGCAGCCCTCGTCGATCATCGCGATTCCAGAGCCCGAGCCGGACACACCTCCCGATCTTGCGGGTGAGGCCACAGTGCTGGACGCGAAAGGCACCATCCTCGACCTCGTCGCTGCAGGTGATGGCTCGGTGCTCATGGTACAAACCGACAAGCCGCCCTACTGGCAGCCGCTTGATCTCAAGGCGGGGCTCTTCATGGAGACGCCGTGGAGCGCTGGGCCTGATACCCTTCTTGCGGCGAGGGCTGGTGGGGTCCACCTGATTGATCGCAAGACCGGCATCGTGGAAACTTGGGATATCGACGGGCAGACCCGTTCCGGTTTGCAGATTCTGCAGCTGGATGGTGAGATCGTGGCGGTCGCAGCATCCTTGTCTGCACCCGATGCGCCTGTGCTCTTTACCACCACGAAGGAGGGGGCCTTTGTCGATCCGGTGAACTTCGAGGTGCTCGCCAATGGATTTGACATGTCTCCCGTTTTTTCGCGGGAAGACAGGTATCACGGACCCATTCCCCAATTGGATCCCGAGTCGCTCCGCGTGCGGGCCTCCCACGATGGGGCTCTGTTTGCGGTTTTTGGCGAAACCGTCACGGAGCGTGGGCGCGGTCAAGGTACCCGCGGATTCCAAATTATCGTGGACCCCACCTCAGCCGTGCACACGGAATCCGCCCGGGGAACCCACCTGCCCTCGCGCGGACGTCTGATTTCCGCTTCTTTCCCGGACCACGGCGGCAAGGCGATCCAATTGCGAACCACGGCCGGCTCCGATTCCTTCCCCGGCCCAGCCGGAACTATCGTCTTTGCGGAAGCTGGGAGCCAACAGGCTCTGGCTCAGTTGCGCGGTGCCCCCGTGGTGCCGCCAGATCCCCGGAATGCCGATGGACCGCTTGCCCATGACAGGGGGCTTTATTTTGATTCGACTTTGGGCGTCCTGGTCATACCCGAGGAGCGAAAACTGCACCTAGTCCCCGTCAACATGCCACAACAGCCGCTGGCCGAGCCCCAATTCAATTTTGCCGGGGAAACAGTTAGGATTCCCCTGCCCCAGGGAAGCAACCACAAGGCCTCGGCAGAAATTGGCGGCGACATCACAATCGACGGCACGGAAATCCTTTGGAGCATTCCCGTTGACGCGCCGAACGGCAATGCCAATCTGCAGCTCGAATGGACCGGCGAGCTCGGGTCTTCGATGAACAGCTCATTCACATACAACATTACTGGCCAAACCGTCGGCCGCCTGAGCGTCGAATCGAGCGATGGCAGAGCCACTCTTCCGCTGCGCCGCACTGGTATCATCGCCGGAGCTGGGAGCATTTTGGGATTCGCGGGTTCGGGTCATGTCATGCTCACCACAACGGGTAACAGATCCATGGCATGGAGTCTTGGTGACTGCCGCCTGCTTTTCTCGTTGGAGGAAAGGGTCCAGATGTTCTTTGGTGACGCAGACCAGCTTTACATCCTTGACGGCCAGGGTGTGCTGAAAGCCCATGACCTTCTGACTGGCGAATTGATCAACGAAGCGGCACTGGCAAGCAGCCACCAAGGCAGGGCCAGCACCACCACTATCACAACCGGAATCTCTTCGAGGCTGCCCCTGCTTGCGGCCGAGCGCGTTGGCAGTGACGCATACCTGCAACTCATAAACCGGCACACTCTTGAGTCCTATATTCTTGATTTTCCACGCGAAACCCACCAGCAGTTTTTCGTTCCCCATTTCACAACCAATCCTTCAGGCCGCAGGACATGGTCCAACAATCTCCTGCTCTCTCGTGATGGGCCCGAGATCAGCGTGCGACCAATTGATGCCAGGTCGGTCAACGCCAGTCCCGATAAAAGCGGCAGATATGTGGTCACCCACCACGGCATCCTGGACACGGGTTCCGAACCACCAGCCATGATCCATTTTTCGGATCTTCCCGGCGGAGACCAGATGTCCCTCATGAGTGTGGACGTGTCGGGAGAGTATATGCTGCTGCGCTTGAATGATTCAGCGACCGGAGTGGCCGCCGTATCGGTAAGGGATATTCGCTCTCCCGCTGAAGAGCTTTTCAAGATCAGGTGCCCAAGCCTCGGGGAAACTTCCAGACTCATGCTGATCAGCGGAATTGGCAGCTTGATCTTCCCCCCCAATAGAAATGCCTCGCGCCACAGCGTCTTCGAGCTGGACGTCCCTGCCATTCTGCGGGATCTGTCTGACACTGGGCACAACCCCTGAGTTTTCATCCTATGAGACCCGAAAGAATCCTCTTCCTCGCCATCGGCGCGATCTTCCTACCCATGCTCCACGCGGATGCCGGGCAGTCCGATGCGGCGGCACTCTTTAAGACCTTGGAGCCTTCCGTTGTCCTTATTTCCGACGAGGAGGGCGGCGGCAGCGGTGTGGTGATCTCCGAGGATGGCTTGATCCTCACCTGTTATCATGTGGTCAACACCCCGCTGGACCTCAGTGTGGACGCGATTGTCGAAGAAGACGGCAAGACGGCGAGAAAATCATTCCCACGAGCCGAAGTAATCGGTGTACATAAGCGTTATGATCTGGCGCTGCTCAAAGTGGATGCTCCGGGCATCCGTTTTCATCCCGCCGAACTTTCCGAATCCGACGAAGACACGGTGGCGGGCGGCACTTGCTATGCCATCGGCTTCCCTTTTCTGCCAGATGGAGGAAAACCCTCCATCAGCATTACAAGGGGCATCATCAGTGCCCCGCGGCGCGAGATGGACGGTGTGCCATACATCCAACTCGACGCGGCCATCAACCCCGGTAACTCGGGTGGCGCGCTCATCAATGATGATGGCATGGTCATCGGCATTCCGACGATACGCATCGAGGGATCGGACCGCATTGGCCTGGCATCGCCGGTCGCAAATGTGAAAAGGGAGCACTTTATCGACCCTGCCGATCGCGAGGGCGATCCGGCCGAGGCACTGAGGCTCTCGAATATCGCTTCCACGCTTTTGATGCGTGATGCATTCTCTTTGCAGACCGATGACGAGGCGGTGGTCATCGCCATTCATCTCCAGCGTCAAGCACTTGCGCTTGAGCCGAACAACGCAGAATGGTCGACAGCTCTTGCTCGGATGAACAAGCGCATGCAGAGGTTCCCACTGACACGGGCCTACGCCGAAAATGCAGTGCGCCTTGATCCTGACAATTTGTACGCGAGGATGCTGCTGGCAGACGCGCACAGTGCCCTCGATGAGCCCGCCAAGGCCGCGCAACAACGCCTCGCATGCCTGCCGCTTCTCACGGACGAGACCGAGTCCGGTCTCAGGAATGCGCTCTTCACGGAATTGGCCTCGGAGCTTGCGGCGGCCGATGATCATGCACGAGCCGTGTATGTCGTTTCCTGGGATCTCGCGCAGACGGGAAGTGATCCGGGGCCCGCACAGCGTCTGGTGTTGCAGAGGGCGGCCCGGGCGGTCTCCGAGCCCTTGATTCGTGAAATCATGGACCGAAAGAGCGGCCACAGCATCGAGGGCATGGAGGAGTTTGCCCGCGAAGCCGCCAACTCAGCGCCCCCCGAAATCCCGGCCGCGCCACAAGTGCCTGAGCGGCCGGAGAGATCAGCGACCGTGACAGCGGAAGTCTCATTCGGAGAGGAATACTCCGCCACCCTTGCCGATGCACCGCCCGGTGTAAGGTATGATGCCGCAGCCGGTGTCCTCGAGTGGACGCCCGTGCCTTTCTCGACGTCCCGCGAGGTGCGTGTGCTTTTTCTACTTCAGGATGGGGAGGGGAACGAGGAGTTTCATGTCGAGACAATGCGCAGGTATTGAGCTGAGCTTCTGTTTTTGAGCGTTTTCGGATAGCCGGGGGAAGCCGCCAAAAACGGCGGCGATGTTTCGGTGCCGCAAATGACTGGCATCTTAGGCATGGTTGTTGGGTTTGTTTGATAAACATGTGAAAAAGGTTCGTGTGAAAGGATTTGCTGGCCCTTTTCATCTTCTGCGGTTGGAAGGCAGAATGCCTCAGCAACTTCGACGAAGGCGATCTCTGGTGATCCGCACATCCGCC
>SLCJ01000031.1 GCA_007125835.1 Verrucomicrobiales bacterium
CACACGCGAACACACATGATACAACCCTGCCCGCCCAGGCTCCGCCAATGCTCGTGGTCTCAACATCCCCCACCCTACCACCACCCACCCCCGACGCAACCAAAATTCACGGCCAGGCCAAGATTTTTCTGGTCTTCACGGGGGCAGTATTTCTGGGGCCTCACTCCACTCCCACAAGCATCTCCAAGGCCAGTGCTGCGGCCGCCAGGCCAAAACATCCGGTGACGTGCGCCGCCGTGCCCAACCCGGCACTGCAATCCAGACGCGTCGATGCCCCCGGCTCCGGTTCGCCACATACCGTGCCATCGGCACGGGCGAACCATTGCGGCTCCGCCGAAAAAACACACGAAATCCCGAACTCCCCCGATTCGTTGCGCTCCACGTCGAAGTCCCGGCGCAGCACGCGCCGCAGCCGCCTCAGCAAGGGATCGCCGCCCGAGCGTCCGAGGTCCGCACGTTTCAAAGCAAAAGGATCGCGCCGCCCGCCCGCCGCACCACAACACACCATCCGCACGCCATTTCGCACGCAATGGGCCGCCAGCACCGCCTTCGCCGCCACCGCATCAATTGCATCCACCACCACGTCTGGCTCCGGCTCCAACAACCGCGCCACATTGCCCGCTGACAAAAACTCACCTACCACCTCCACTCGGCAACCGGGGTGAATCGACCGCACACGCCGCGCCATCGCCGCCGCTTTCGGCTCGCCAAAACTCTCCTCCACCGCGTGCAGTTGACGGTTCGTGTTGGTCACGCAAATATCATCGGCGTCGACCAGCGCCAAACTTCCTACGCCCGACCGCGCCAGACTCTCCACCACCCAGGTGCCCACACCGCCAATTCCCACCACCATCACACGCCGCCTTGCTAAAGTACCCGCCGCCCGACCATACAACCGCCCTACGCCGCCAAAGCGACGCTCCCATTCTTCATCCCCCACAACCACCCCGCTGCCATCACTCTCCCCGGCCATACTGGATAAGCGCATTCAAAACCTGCGGCGACACACTGTCCTTGAAAACCATCTGCACCGCCCCCGGCGTCCGACGCGGCGACGCACCCTCCTCATCCCCGTCTTCTCCCTCAGACCGATTCCGGCTTCCTCCAGCGGTCACCGTGCTCGTGCTCGCCACCATCCCCACCACCTCGCCGCGCGCATTCACCACCGGACCACCACTGCTCCCCACCGCATAGTCAGCCGTAATGCTCATGAACACCGGAGCCTTCCCATCCGCATTCCTCTGGGGCATCGTGTGAAACCTCGACACCACCCCCTGGGTATACACAAACAACCGCCTTCTCGGGTGACTAATCACACCGACTTTCTCCCCCACCTGCGCACCAGGGGCAAGCCTCAGCCACGGCAGCGACTCGCCCCCGGTATCAATCCGCAGCACCGCCGCATCACCCGCCTTGTTCCCGGTCAGCACCTCCACCACGGGAAACACCCTGCCGTCAGGAGTCATCACACCCAGCAAATGATCATTGTCCTTGTCCACCACATGATAATTGGTCACCACCACGCCATCCGCCGAAGCAATCCACCCCGTCGCAAACCCTCCCAAATGCCACTCATCGCAATGCCCGCAATCATAAACCGTGCCCACCGCCACCACAGCTGGTATGCAGGAGGCATACAAACCGGCTTCCTCATCCACCTCAATCGCGCCACAGCCCTCCGGAAGAGTTACCACACAATCCGACAGCTCCTCGAGGGTCGCACGTGCCTCTTTCAACACCAGCGGCAGGCCGACATCCGCCAACTCCCCCAACCCCTTCTCAAAGCCGGAAATCAAAGCCCGGTCATCAATCACCGGAGCAGCCGTCAATGAAACAGCCGGAATCAAAAAAAGCAGCGCGGAAGGTAAATTTGCTCTCATGGTTTCTTGGGGGAATGGGGAATGGCCGTTTCCGAAGCGCATTTACAGCGCTCCCGGCACCAAAGCCGACGGTGCTTCAGAATAGCGCCCCACAGACCGCCTGTCGTGTGAATTCTTCGCTCCCTGACTACTCACGCGTCGTTGGAATTGATCTCGCCATTCAGCGCGCCCCTCACCCCGGGCAGCGCTTCTCACCCTCGCGAGCATCGCTAAAATCCCCCGCGCCGACACCGACCAAGCCGCCCCCTTCACTCCACCTCAAAAATCCGGCCAAGATCGAGCGTCCTGCTCTGATCTTCTCGCAACTCGAATCTCAGGTTCGAGAAATCCTCCGGCTTTTTGCCGCCCGAATCGACCCCATCCGCACCAACCGACCAGAGAAAGCGGCGCTCCGCATCGTAACCAAAGGGACGGCCACTGAACGGATCGATCGGAATCGCCTCAAGAAAATCCGGCACCAGAGCCCCAAGAGTCGGCGGCAGCCCGGCATGACCACCCGCCTTCTGCCACTGCTTGATTGCCAGGTTGAGAAAAACCGCACTGGAACCACGCCACGCCGCACCCGGACCCGCAAACTCATCAAAAACCCTCTCCGTCGATTGAACCTGCTCGTAGGCAGTCCTCGGTAGACTCTCTCCACTCCTCTGCCTCAGCAGAGCAAGTAGCGCCCTTAACTCTTGAATCACCTCATCCGACCACTCCCTGCCAGGCTGAGAAAGTGCTTCCAATGCGAAATGGACAAATCCGTTGGCTGAGGCAATCGTGATCAAATTGCTCATCACACTCGCCTCACCCAAAGGCAGCGCCTCCGCCGCGAATCGACCGAGAAGGACAAGCGATTCGCTCAAGGGCGGACTGGGCGACGGCGGCTCACCCGGCAATCCCCACTCCTCCCACGGAGTCGGACTAAACTCGCGTTCATCGAAAACCCCGGATGGCAGTAGCACAAGGTAGCCGAAAGCGGTCAACACCAACAACACCCCGCACGTCACCGCCGCACGGCCCGCCGTCCCGAAAAGTGCATCACGCACTTCCCGCAACCCCGATCCTTCGGCCGACTGGTCACTCGATTCACCGCTCACGCGCAAGATGATCCGCTTCAACACCAACCAAGTCAAGAATTCGCGCTACACTTACTCGAAGACCTGACCCTGTATTTTTCTCTGGAGGGAGTTGCTCTGCCGGTATAGAGTGGGAGAGCATGGCCGCATTCTGGCATTCCTTTGGGATGCGATTTTTGTCGGGGCAATCCGGGGGTATCGCTACGCTCAACCCCCGGCTACGGTCTGGCATCCCTTCGGGATGACTGGAGTTTGGCCCGTTTGCATCGTTTCGCAATGTGATCCGCCAGTTGGCGGTCAAACGACAGCTTGCCTAATTCCAACCCGAAGGATTGACAGACCGTAGCCGAAGGTCGCAGACCTCCGGAATCAGGCAACCTGGAATGACACCCTGAAGGGGTGTCAGAGGCGGTGCCCCGAGCATGGAACGGGTCGAAAATGAAAACGAACTGAAGGACCTATGGTCTCAGTTGTCGGGCCGACAGGGAAGGAACTGAGAATATCGCAAAGAGCACAAGGAGCACAAAGGTCCAAGTAAAAATTGGCAGGCATCATTTACG
>SLCJ01000250.1 GCA_007125835.1 Verrucomicrobiales bacterium
ATCCGCGAACACGCCCCGCAAACCCCCGCCGGGGAATCCTACGCCAGCCTCGCCGCCGAATTCCTCACCCGCCGCGAAACCAATCCACCGCCGGTGCCGTGATCGGGGTGTCTCAACATCAGTTTCAAAGGCAGCCCTTCAACGCTGAATGCCGCGGAGATATGAATCCGGGAAAGAAAAACATCACCGCAATATCAAATCGATTGGGATGAACGGTATGTTTGGGACTAACGAACGCCACCCGGAACACAACCCCGTTGGGGTTGGGACCTGGAACCCGGCGGTACCCGGGGTAGGTCCGCTGCGCGGCCCAACCCCGGGCTCTGGAACAGAATCCCGTTGGGATTCTATCGGTGCATCATTTCCAACAGTGGCTCGCGCCCTTCCCCGAAGAAGTTCATTACAAAAAGTTCCGGGAAAAGAATTCGATTTTCGACAGCGCGAGCGCGAATCCATCTCCTTCCCCAAAGGGGATTCGTTTCAAAGCCCGGGGTTGCGGCGCACGCCGCTACCCCGGGAAAACACCCCGCAAAACCTCAACCCCAACGGGGTTGCGTCCGAGCGAGCCACCACAACATTCCCGCTCACCCTGAAATCCCCCACATCACCCACCAATACCCTCCCCCCTCTCCCCATGCGCCTCTCTCTCCCCCTCCTCCTCACGCTTTTCGCTCTCCTCACCCCGGCGCACCTCCACGCCTCGAATGACCCTTCGGCGGCCACCGCCAACGACGAACCCGAAACCACAACAACAGAAGAGGCCGAGGATACCGAAGAAATCGACCTCGCCGACCTGATCCGCTCCGCCGAAAAAGCCCTTGCAGAAGGCGACTGGGAAAAATCCATCGCCCTCCACGCTCTGTGGATCGAACACGATCCCTTCAATCCCATGCCACGCTTCCAGCTCGCCAACTCGCTCTTCCGCGCGGGCAAAACCGACGAATCCGCACGCCAACTCGAACGCGCCCTGCTCGCCGACCCCACCCACGCCGCAGGATGGGCGCTGCTCGGGCGCATCCACGACCAGCTCGAAAACCCCTACCTTGCCCTGTCTGCCATCACACGCGCCGTCCACCTCGCGCCGGACAACCCGGCCCACCGCACCACCCTCGCCGCTATTCTTGACCGCCGCGGCTGGCGCGACGCCTCCGAAACCGAACTTCGCACCGCCATCGAAATCGCGCCCGATCACGCCCCGGCACACTTCAACCTCGCGGTGCTCTACCTCAATCGCACCCCACCCGCCCGCGCCCTCGCCCGCCGCCACTATCAGCTCGCACTCCACCACGGAGCCGCCCCGGACGAGGCCCTCGCCGAGGCCCTCGAAGACGACATCGACGCCCCCTGAGCCGCATCATCGCTGTTTTCCCAGAAACCACCCTGCCACCACTCCACACGCGAACCCCATCCCGTGCCCCAACACGTCGGTGCGCATCTGCTCCTCTCCAAATCCGGAAGGACGCCCGCCACCCAGCCAGCCTAGCAACACCAGGCCCGCCAACAAAGGCCCCGCCATGCGCAGCAAAGCCAGCCCGCGCCCGGGCACACCCAGCCACGCATAGCGCAGCCCGCACCCCGACAGCGCCCCCAAGGCCGCAAACACCGCCGTCGAGGCACCGATCGCCGACACCTCCTCGGGAAAGCGGATCGCTGCCGCCACCACATTTCCCGCAGCGCCGGCCAGGATCATCGCTGCCCACGCACGCCACGGACCCACCAGCCGGGAGAGCAACATCACGAAAAACAGCCCGGATAGCAAATTGCCGACAAGGTGCCCGAGGTCGGCGTGAAGAAACAACGCCGTGAACGCGCGCCACCACTGCCCGTCGTGAAACAACGACCACCCGGAAACGGCCCCGCGCGCCGTTACACCTGGAGCCTCCTGCTGCCACAAAAAAACCGCCATCAAAACGGTCATCCACAACACGAAGATCCACCCGCCACCTGCGTAAAACCGCTCCGGCCCGCTCTCCTCACGCTTCCGCCGCGCACGCTCCTCATGCACACGCTCGGCCTCATACGCCGAAAGCTCGCTCCACATTTCTCCATCATCGCCAAGCACCCCCCGCAACCGCCAACAAGCACCGCCCCCGCCCCCGCCTTCCTCCACCCTCTCAATCGAATACTCGCCTCCCAGAGCCAAAATCACCAAGCCGTGCTCGCGCGCCAGCCCCGACGAAAAATAGCACCCCACCTCAACCAACCCATCATCGGCCTCACCCCCTTCGCTCCCGCCACCCTCGGCACCTGCCGGCGGAATTGCCATGTTCGTATCTCTGGGGGGCATCACCATGTATCGATTGCATCGCTTCCGGCATTCATTTGCCACAGGCCCCTTCACTCCGGCCGAAACAACTGCCGGGCGAGATCAAGATCACGCGGCCAAGTGATCTTGAAATTCGGATGCCGCGCCTTCACCAGCCGCACCCTGTGACCCGCCGCATGCAGCGCCGACACCTCATCCGTCACCAGCCCGCCGCCCTTCACCACGCCCCTCAGCACATCCAGAAGCACCCCCAGCCGCGCCACCTGCGGCGTCTGCATCGCCCACAAGCCATCGCGCGACACCCCTTCCGTCACCTGCCCCGCCGCATCGGCACGCTGCAGCGTGTCCGCCACCGGCACCGCCAACGCCGCCGGCCCCTCCCGCGCCGCATCGATCACCGCCGCCAAATCCTCTCCATGCAACAGCGGACGCGCCGCATCATGCACAGCTACCAAGCAGTCGCCACCACACCCCGCTGCAGCCAGCGCCTCCAATCCTGCCAGCACGGAAAGATGTCGCTCACTCCCTCCCCGCACCACCCCAACCTCCGCGCTGGCCCCAGCCTCCCCCAGCCAAGGCTCCACAAACCCAGCCGCCTCCTCCGAGGCCACCAACACCACACGCCCCACCGCCGGACACCCCGCCAAAGCCCGAAACCCGCGCCACAGCACCGGACGCCCACACAGATCCGCCTGCAACTTGTCAAAACCCATGCGCCGCGCCCCGCCACCCGCCACCAATACCGCCGCCACGGCACCACCCTCCAATGCCCCTGGATTTTGTTCAATCATCGTCATCCCGAAAAATGGAAGCCCCCCACCCGAAAGCAAAGCGAAAATTTGCCGGTATTCACCGCCAAGCCCCAAACGGAAAGCGCATTTGTGTTTGCAGGATGCGTTTCGAGCGATGCCCTACACAGCCCCGCTCACCGGATCACTGCGGCGCGTAGCCGATCGCATCCCAGTAGTCTTCGCCATAGTCGAAGAACAACTCCGCGCCGGGAGCCAGCGCGCACAGGGCGGAGAAACGCGCCGTCTTCCAACGCGTGGATACAATCAATTCGAGATTCGGGTTTCGGCCGTCGTGATTGATGAAGCGGGTGTGGTTGGCACCCTCCCCTTCTCCGTAGATCCAGTGGTCCTTGCAGATCCACAACAGATAGAGCGATGACAGGTAGGGCTCGTGCTCCACATCCGCATCGGTCAGTACCCGCCCGGTGTAATAGCCGAT
>SLCJ01000128.1 GCA_007125835.1 Verrucomicrobiales bacterium
ATGATGGGCAAGGCTTGGGGTTATTGGCCCGTTTTGTGGCGGGTTACATCGATTTGAATCCGGTGCGCGCCGGTTTGGCGGTCGATGCGGGTGATTGCGATTGGAGCAGTTACGGAGCCGCGTTGCGCGGCGATGCGGAGGCTCAACACGGGTTGCGTTTGCTGCATGGCAAGTTTGCAGGGGGTGCGAGTGATTGTAGTGAAGGTGGCTTTGATGAGTCGGCACTTCTGGGCGTTCATGGGCAGTTGCTGGCACGGGCGCGTTTTATCGATCGCTTGGTGGGTCGGGAAAAGTGGTGCGATTCGATGCGTGGCGGTTCATCGGGCGTTTTTGGGCCTCAGCGCGCGGGTGGCAGGAGCGTTCCCGGTGCGGAAAAATGGGGCCGGAGTCTCGAGCGCGAAGATGCATGTTCGGGTGGAGCTTTGCGGCGGGAAGCGGGTGATGAATCTCCTAGCAGTGGTGTGGGGCGTGAGCTGGTGGAAGCTCGCCTTCTTCAGCGGATGGGCGAGCGCTGTGTTGATCTGACCAAGGGGCGGGTGCTCGGGGAGGCCTGGGTGGTTGGTTTTGCAGGATGAGAGGTGCTGATGCCGCGTCCTGCCGTCCTAGCGAAGAAATGCAGTGGTAGTGCCGTAAAGGATTAGGAGCGCGGCGGCGTATGGGTAGCAGCTAGGATCAACTGGGCTTCCTCCAGCGCCTCGAATGCGTAACCTTGCGCTGTCTCGAATCGCACGGCCTGCCCTGCGCGCAGAAGGGTGGCTTGAGTTGGCAGGGTAAGCCTGAGTGCTCCTTCGAGAACCCAGCACAAGATGCTTTCCCCGCTTGGCCCACCAGGATGAGCTTGGCGTGCCCCCTCGCTTGCCTTTACGAGAAAGCAGGTGAGATCTCCGGCCCGAACACGGCGGAGCTGAAATCCGTCGCCCTGGTGCCTGCGTTCGGCAAACCGTGCAGCAAGGGGTGTTTCGGCAAGGGTAATGAGATCGGCGGTGGAGAGAGAAAAAACTCTTGCAAGGTTGGACAAGGTATCGAGAGTGGGCTCGCATTGGTTGCGTTCGAGGCGTGAGAGCACTGCGGCAGAGACTCCCGAGCGCTCTGCCACCTCGCGGATCGTGAGTTGATCCCGCTGGCGAAGTTCGCGCAGGATGCGGAAATCAAATGGGCCGGGAGTGGTTGGATGTCCTGGACTTGGCTTTGAGGGGTCTTTCATTGAAGGTAAATCGCCGTGGTCGGCACCCGGGGAGAGAAGAGAGGCGTGAAGCTAGGGCGAAGCGAAGGGCTTGCAATCTCTTTTGCCTCGCGAAGGAAGCCGACATCTCATGGAGAAATGCAATGGGCAGGGCCCTGAGCGGGCAGCTCCCTCGCCCAGAAATAAACGCGAATCTCTTGCGTTTTTTTGAAGAGGGCTTTACATTGGTGAATGTCGAAACGCCCGCTGCTTCCTGTCACTGTTCTCTCCGGCTTCCTTGGTGCGGGGAAGACCACGCTACTCAATCATGTCCTGAACAATCGTGAGGGCTTGCGCGTGGCGGTGATCGTGAATGACATGAGCGAGGTGAACATCGATTCACAATTGGTGAGGGATGGCGGTGCTGAATTGCGTCGCACAGAGGAAAAGCTCGTGGAAATGAGCAACGGCTGTATTTGCTGCACCTTGCGTGATGATCTGTTGCGGGAAGTTTCGGGGCTTGCGCGCGATGCCCGGTTTGACTATCTGCTGATCGAGTCGTCGGGAGTTTCCGAGCCGCTTCCGGTGGCGCAGACTTTTTCGTTCGAGGATGAGGAAGGAAGCAGCCTCGCCGAGTTGACGCGCCTGGACTGCATGGTCACCGTAGTGGATGCGGCGCATTTCCTCGATCAGTTCGAGGAGGCGCAGAGTCTCGCGGAGGTGGGCATGGCAGTGATGGAGGAGGACGAGCGAACGATTGCGGATTTGTTTATCGATCAGGTTGAGTTTGCCAATGTGATTGTGATCAACAAAATCGACCTCATTGGCGAGGAGCAGCGCCAGGCATTGCACGCGACTCTGAAGCGCCTCAATCCGGGGGCTACTCTGGTGGAGGCCGAGCGCGGCCGGGTGGATCCGAAGAGCATTCTCGATACCGGCCTGTTTGACATGGCGTCGGCAATGCAGTCGGCGGGATGGATTCGCGAATTGAATGAGGAGCATGTGCCGGAGACGGAGGAGTATGGGATTGGCAGTTTTGTTTTCTCGGCGCGGCGGCCCTTCCATGCGCAGCGATTCTGGGATTTCATTCACGAGGATTACCCGGGCCTGCTGCGGTCGAAGGGGTATTTCTGGCTCGCGTCGCGGCATCAGATGGCCGCGCTTTGGTCGCAGGCCGGGGGGAGCGCGGAGTATCGTGCTCTGGGCTATTGGTGGGCTGCGGCTCCGAAGGAGTTCTGGCCGACGGACGGCGAGTCGCTCGCCGCCATCAAGGCTGAGTGGGAAGAGCCTTACGGTGATCGCCGTCAGCAATTGGTGTTTATCGGGCGGGATCTCGATAAAGACGGCATGCGAGAGGCACTGGAACGCTGCCAGCTTAGCAATGATGAGCTGGCTTTCGGGCCCGCCCGCTGGCGCGATTTTCCTGATCCGTTTCCAGAATGGAAAATTCACGCCGAGAGTGAGGAGCCGACCGGCGCTGTGCCGTAGACTTCCTGATTCGAACGAAAGATGATTTGGCAGGTCCTCCCCGTGGGCAAAGCAGGTACGGAGGGGCTGCTCATCGTCGCCCGGGGATGGGGAAGTAAATGGCACCGAGCGAGGCACCTTCTCATTTTCCCTTTCATCCGCATCGGCGAAGAAGTTTCGCCGCTCCTTGGCCTTTCCTCTCTGCGAATCCGGCATCTGTGCCAGATCATGTCCCTACCCCCAACTCAAATGCGAGGAGCCGCCCTCAGTTGCGTCACTCCTTGGGGGTGTCGGGCAATTGCGGAGGAACGGGAGGCATTGGGCATTCCATGGCAAAGGCGATGAGGCGCAAGAGGTTCCACTCCTCTCGGGTGGTGGCCCCGTCGGAAAGCACGATTTGGGCTGCTGCGGTGATCAGTTGGCGCCGCAGACGGAAGCTGGTGCTGGCGAGGCGGTTGAGCGGGCGCTCGAGCGAGGCCAGTTCGATTTCATGCTCTGGATAGGAAAGGTGGGGGGCGAGGCGGCATTGTGACTTCACCGCTTTCGCGAAATGATCTCGCGCCAATTCGGGATTGGTTTTGGCTCCGCGACTCACCCTCGCCAATGCAGCGAGGAGAATGGATGCATCGTCGGCGATTTCCCTCACGTTGTCGGTGAGGTCGTTCGTTGTCCGCGGCGAGCGCTGAGCGGCGGTGACCCGCGAAAATGTCTGCATTACCAGGAACTCACGGATGCTGAGATGCTCGTCCGCATCGGCAAGGGCGCGCAAGATCTCCCTCATACGGGCGATGCGTTCGGAGGGCAGCGGGCGCGTGCCGCCGAGTGCCATTTCAAGAAGAGCGTAGCGCTGTTCGGCGGGATAGGG
>SLCJ01000357.1 GCA_007125835.1 Verrucomicrobiales bacterium
CTCGCGGCACCCCGGTGGTGATCCGCGAATCGGCGCCAAGCATGCCAACCGATGCCTGATATGACAGAAAAAGACACGCAAGCGACAGCCTCCTGGTCCTTTGCCAGCCGGGAAGACAGGAGGGCGATAGAGAATGGCCTCGATTTCGCTCCGAAATTCGACGCCGACGGATTGATCCCTGCCATTGCCACCGATCACGAGACCGGCCAGGTGCTGATGGTGGCGTATATGAATGAGGAGTCGCTGCGCCAGACGCTTGCGTTGGGCGAGGCGGTTTACTTCAGCCGCAGCCGGAGCAAGTTGTGGCACAAGGGGGCGACCAGCGGGCACGTGCAGGTGGTGCGGGAGATTCTTACGGATTGTGATCAGGACGCCCTGGTGCTCAGGGTGGAGCAACGCGGACCCGGCTGCTGCCACAATGGCTTCAGGTCGTGTTTTTACCGCCGCGTGCAATTTCCCGCCAAAGAGGCGGCTCCATCCATGGAGCAGACGCTGTCGCCGGTGTTCGATGTGGAGAAGGTCTATGGTGGTGGCTGAGCAGCACGGATCTTTGGTTGCACCCAAGCCCCTTCGGCCGCGACCAAGGCTGGCGAACGGTCGACGGCTCCACCATTGAAAAAAGTGACCTCCGGCTACAGCAAAACCAAGGTCGCTTGGAATCGGCCAGTGGCGGTGGTATGCAACCGCCCGCCCAATTCACTTGATTCACTTGCTGCTACCTCCCCGGCAGCAACCTCGCCGACACCCTCACCGGCTTTTCCGCGCCGCCGCCCGGTTCAGCGAGCGGGACGCCCCCCGTCTTTCGGCTCTCCAACAAATTCTGTCCTCTGTAACGGCTGTCTTCGACTGCCGGACTTAAGTCTGCGGTCCGGACGAGGGGCGCGTCTTGCTTTTTCTCATTTGGGTTCAATCCTGGCGCGGTTTTCAAGGCGCTGTTGTTTTAACAAAAAATTGAAGGGCAATCACCAAAAACTGCCGTCAGCTGGCGAAAGAAAGGGCGTCCGGGCTGCGTAAAGCATAAAATGGTGGCTTGTCCATTGGTGCGGCCTGGGTCGGCATCGTTGCGGAAACGTCGATTGTGCCGACAAGAAATGGCTGCGTGCTTAGGATGGTCCCCCGATGTGGAGCCGCCGGTGCGGATGCGTGCCGTTGAGATTCCCGGATAAAGCACCCCCATAGAATCCCATGAAGCACAAGACATCCTTCTCACGTCGTCGATTGATTCAAGCTGCCTTTGCCAGTGGCGCGCTGGCGGCGGTTCCCGCCGCGGTGCGCGGCGAATTGCGGGTGGCACGCCCGGATGGCAAGCCGCGCCGCATTCTGTTTTTCGTTTCCGACGGGATGAGTCAGTCGGTGCCCGCGCTGGCGGACGCACTTTCGCGCCAGGTCAGGGACAAAGGCACGCATTGGCGGGCGCTGATGGAGAATCGGGAGGCTACCATGGGGCAGATGGAGACCGAGGCGTTGAATTCGATGGTTACCGATTCGTCGGCGGCGTCGAGTGCGTGGGGTGGCGGCCAACGTGTCAACAATGGTGCGGTGAACATGTTGCCGGACGGCACGGCGATTCGCCCGATTTCGGATTGGCTGGCCGAGCGCGAGGCAAGGCTGGGGTTGGTGACCACGGCCACCGTGACCCATGCCACGCCGGCGGGCTTCGCTTCCAGTGTGGCGAGCCGCGGGATGGAGCAGCAGATTGCCGAGCAGTATTTTGACAAGGTGGGCCTAATCCTTGGCGGAGGCATGCGTTTTTTCGACGCGCGCCGCCGCGACGACGGCTGCGACATGTGCGACGACTTTGGCAAGGCGGGCTATCAGGTTTTTCGCAACCGTGATGAATTGCTGGCCGGTGGCGGCGAGCGCAGGCTGGGGCTGTTTTCCGATTCCCATGTGCCTTACACGCTCGAACAGATGCATAACGAGGAATTGATCAAGACGGTTCCGACGCTGGCGGAGATGACGGCGAGCGCTTTGGAGTGGTCGTTGCTTTCCGACGCGCCGACGCTGATCCAAGTGGAGGGCGCGAGGGTGGACCACGCTGCCCACGGGAACGATATCGCCGCTCTTTTGTGGGATCAGATTGCCTACGACGACGCGCTGGGGCTGGCTCTTGAGTTCGCCCGCGAGCATCCAGACACGTTGGTGGTGACAACCAGCGACCACGGCAATGCCAACCCGGGCCTCAATGGCGTGGGTGGAGGGTATTCGGGTTCGACTCGGGCTTTCTCGCGTGTCGCACGGGCGAAAATGACGTTTCCGGAGTGGATATCGGGAGCGAGAGGACGCGCCGAGGATCTGAATTCCGCCTCGCTGCGCGAGGAGGTTCGGGAGGTTTTTGGCGTGGGGATTTCCGAGACTGAGGCGGACGGGATTCTGGATTCCTTGCGCGGCAACGATGTCGTGGAGTGGAATAACCAGCACCGCAATACTCATGGTCTGCTCGGGCAAGTGATCGGCAACCACAACGGGATCGGCTGGAGTGGAACTTCGCATACCAATGATCCCACGCTGATCAGTGCCATCGGACCCGGAGCCGATCGCTTCAGCGGCTGGGTGCGCAACGATGCGGTGCGCGGGATCTTCGAGGACTTGCTCTCGTAAGCGAACTCGCCTTATGGTTGAGATTTTTCACGGCTTTTCCGAGCCCGTCCGCCCTGATCTTGCCCTGGTCTTCGGCGTCAGTCGGGAGTGTGAGTGGTTCCTGCCGTGGATGTGCTGTGCTAGAGTAGCGCCGATGAGCGAACACGCTACTTCCTCCGGCAACCCAGGATGCGCTGCCCACCCGGAACATGACCCGGTGGTGCTGCAGGCATTGCTGGAGGCTTGTGAGAAGGAGGAAAGGGGGATCGATTTTGCGGATTTCTGCCGTGTTGCTTTATATCATCCTGAGGCTGGATACTATCGAAAGGCGGTCGGAGGGCCTGGCCGCGAGGGGGATTTTCTGACCAGCGTGTCGATGGGGCGCTGCTTTGGAAAATTGCTGGCGCGCCGGATCGGCGAGGTGTGGGAGGAGGAGGGGCGGCCTGCGGCTTGGTTTCTGATCGAGCAGGGTGCCCACGACGGACGGCTGATGCACGATGTGCTGACGGAATTGGAAACGCTCCATCCGGAGGCCAAGGAAGCGATGCGAGTGGTTCTGTTGGAGCCTTCGGACGTGCTGGCCCAGCGGCAAGAGGAAACGCTTCGCCGGCTGGACTGGCGGATCGAGTGGCATCGGTCGGTTGGGGACTTGCGGCAGGCGTGGGGCAGGGTGCATGGGCTGCATTTCAGCAACGAGCTGGTCGATGCGCTGCCCTTCTCGCGCGTCCGTTTCAGAGACGGCGGGTGGCATAGTTTCCGTGTCCGCCCGACAGAGGGCGATCGGTCCGATTCGTCCAATTCGCCCTATCCGCTCTTCGAGTGGATCGAGGGCGAGGCGGTTGCGCCGCCAGAAGGGTTTCCCGAGTGCTTTCTCGATGTCCTCGAGGACGGCTACACCACGGAAATTTTTCC
>SLCJ01000339.1 GCA_007125835.1 Verrucomicrobiales bacterium
GATGAGAAAGCAAATGACCAGGCGCGAAGCTCCCTCCTCATTTCCCCCTTCATCCACATCGGCGAAGGAGGTTCGCCGCTCCTTGGGGGGCACCAGCGAAAAGTTGGCAGGAAGAAATTCGGCCATCCAGCCCGGTGTCCACGGTCATCGATTTCGATCTTGATTTCGATTCAGATATGTCGTTAACTCAAAACTCCAAACTTTCAACTTATCTCACATCACCCATGCGGACTGAAGATCCGCGCTCCGAAAGAAACCCCCTCTCTTCTTTTTCTCTCTTTCTTGGGTCACTGAAAATCGGTCGGCATAGGTTGGCAGTATAGGTTGGCACCGCCCGGATTGGCAGGCACCCGTGGCTGTATCCCGGAGGGATGCCAGAGCGCCGCGATGGCGGGCGGTTTGAGTTTACGATCCGCGCTCGGCGGCGGCGAGGCGGAGCAGCAGGGTGGTGCAGGCGAGCAGCTCTTCGGGGAGGAACGGTTTGGCGATGAAGGCGGTGTTTCGATCCGCGTAGATTCGCGAGACCAGGTTCTCGTCCTTGGTGGCGCTGGTGAAAAGCATGGGGGTGCTCCGCATTTTCGGGGAATTGCGGATCTGGGCGCGTAGGGTGAATCCATCGAATTGCGGCATGATGGCGTCGACGACAAACAAATTCGGCGGCATGGAGTTCGCGGCTTGTATGGCGGCTTGCGGGCAGGGCAGGCAGCGCACCCGATGGCCGCTGCCGGAGAGGATTTCCTCGATCAGGCTGAGATTGACGGGGGAGTCGTCGATCACGAGGATGTCGCAGGTGTCGGGAGGAGTGGCGAGGTCGGGATCGGAAAGGGCGGTCGCGCCTTGTGGGCGGGGCAGCAGGCGGGCGAGGGTTTCGTATTCGTATTGATCGACGAGGCGCAGCAGGGCCGCGAATGCGTTGGTGTCGGCTGCTTCCGTTTGCGAAGGCAGCAGGCGGCGCATGGCGGCGGCGTCCCCCAGGTGGAGGGCGGCCCCCAGTTTCCTCCGCGTGCTCGCCGGCAGGGAGGAGACGGCCATCTCGCTGCGGGGCGCCGGCGGCGGGTTTACGGGGTGGCTGGCGTCCGAGTCCGTCAGACTCTGTGCGGCAATGGGTTCCGGCGCATTAGCGCCGGGTAGCGCGAGGGGCAGGAACAGCGAGAACGTGCATCCTTGTTCCGAATTGCCGGTGAGGAAGATCTCGCCATTCATGGCGCGGGCGAGCTGGCGGCAGACGGGCAGACCAAGGCCCGAGCCGATGCCGGCCGCGCGTCCGCTGCGGCCTTGGTAGAAATCATCAAACAGGTGAGGGATGTCCTCGTCGGCGATGCCCGGACCGGTGTCGGAGATTTCGAATACAAGCATCTGCTGGCTTGATCGGCTTTCGTCGCGTCCTCCGGTTTCCCGGTCCCGCAGCCGCACGTTCAGGGTGATGCTTCCCTCCTTGACGAATTTGAGGGAGTTGCCGACGAGGTTGGCCAGAATCTGACGGATTTTGATCGGATCGCCGCGGATCACGTCCGGTATGGACGGAGGCAATTGCAGGGAGAATTCGATGTCTTTTTCCCGTGCGTGGCGCGCCTGCGGCGCGACGAAGTCCTCAAGGAAAGCCGCCAAATCGATGTCGTCCTCCACAACCTGAAAGCAGCCCGCCTCGATCCGGCCGAATTGGAGGAGGTCGTCGACAAGTTGAACGAGCCGACGTCCGCTTTCGCGAACGACCTTGAGATGTTTCCGCGCCTTGGCGTCGAGTGAGGTGTTGTCCTTGAGCAGGGATCCGAATCCGAGAACGGCCTGGATCGGCGTGCGGATTTCGTGGCTGATGCGGGCGAGGAATTCGAGCCGGCTGCGGGCCACCGTTTCGGCGGCCTCGCGGGCGCGCGCCTCCTCTTCGGCCCTGAGCCGGGCGGTGATCTCGGTGGCGATGCCGGTGATGCCGACCACCTTGCCATCCTTGTCCCGGTTGGGGAAGCGAGTGGTGATGAACGTGCGGAGTTGCCCCGGATTTTCCCTATCCGGTATGGCTTCGACAAACTCCTGCGCCCTGCCGCTTTTGATTGCGAAACTTTCGTTATCCTTGAAGTGATGAAGGCCGGCTTTTTCGAGCGTGGCGCGGCTGTGTGCGCCGACGGCTTCGGTGCGGGGGATACCGATGGCGCTTTCCCAAGCGCGGTTGACGAGAGTCATGTTGCCCTTCAAGTCCATGCTGAAAATGGGCGATCCGCTGTTTTCGATCAGATCGGCGAGAAAACGGCGGCTCTCCCTGAGTTCGTCCAGGTTGTGCAGGCGCCTGCGGATGTTGAGCAGGATGCGGGCGAAGAAGAACAGGAACTCCCGCTCTTCTTCCACGGGGTGGTTTGCCGGTTTGCCGGGGGTATGGGCCACGGCGACAAACCCAACGGCGCGTCCCTTTTCGATGAGGGGCACGGACACGGTGCTGCATACACCGCGGCGTTTCAGGAGGCTGCGTAGCGGGCTGTCCGGTGGGAGATCGTCGGCGGAGCGTATGATCATTTCCCCGGAGAGCGCCTCGTCCGTCGCGGCGTCGATGATCTTCTGCAATTGATCGTGGCTTGTGTTTCCCTCAGGGTGTTCCGTGCCCGGAGCCCTCCAGATCTCACAGAACTCGAGCTTCCGGGTGCCCCTTTCGAAAAGGCATGCGAGCGCCCGGTCGACGCCGAGGCAGGATCCGAGGCGGGAGAGAATCCCGCGCACTGCCTTTTTGACCTGCGAGGGCGGGAGATCGATGAACAGGGCCGATGTCTCCATCATCAGTTCCTGAAGGCGTGTGCGGAAGGCCAGTTTTTCCTTTGCTTTGAACAGCTCGCTGACATCGGCGAATGTGGCGATCACGGCGGGCGCGTCAGGAGTCTCGGGTCCGCGCCAGGGCCGCCAGTGGGCCAGCAGCCAGGATGGTTCGGATTCTCCCGGCTTGACCACGCCGATGATGTAGTTGGTGATGTTTTTACCACTGCGGGCGCAGAGCAGGGCCGGATGCTCTTCGGGCGGAAGGTCGCTGCCGTCGGCCCGGAGCATGCGGATGGGAAGCGCCCCCGGTTTCCGCCCCAGCATCTCCTCTCCGGTGAGACCGACCACGCTCCGGCCATAATTATTGATTCTCAGAATGGTGCCGTCGGCGGCGTGGTAGGCCACGCCCTGATCGATGCAGGAGAGGAGGGATTCAAGTTCGCTGGACATCAGTTTGATGTCGGTGATGTCGCGTATGGCGGCGACGACGCGTCGCTTGGCTCCTTCTGCGTCTCTGAGGATGATGCCGCATTCGTACATGTGGGCGTAGTTGCCATGGATCCGCATGCGGTATTCGAGGATGTAGCGCCCGACATTCGGGTCCTCGACATGGGAGCTGACCTGTCGGCGTATCCTGTCGCGATCGCCGGGGTGGACCCGCTCCAGCAGGCTTTCGAAGGATTCGCGTACGACGGCGCCTGCGGAGGGCATTTCCGGATCGAAGGTCATATCCGGGGGCA
>SLCJ01000288.1 GCA_007125835.1 Verrucomicrobiales bacterium
AAAAAAATTTCGGGGGCGGTCTGAATCAGGTTTCGGGCTCTCCTGCGGTGCGGTCCGGCAGGTCGAGGAGGGCGCTCAGGCCTTCGGCATCGAAGCGGTTGAGCGGGATGCGGTGCCGCCGCCGGAAGGCATCGATCAGGATCGCGTCGCTTCCCTCGCGGCCGATGGCACGGGCGAAAAACGTCCCGCCCTCACGAGCGTGCCAGTCCCGGTAGCCCTGGCTCGCCAAATCAGCCTTTCGGCGCTCCCACGCCTCCTCGGCGCGTTCGAGGTCGCGCTCCAGGCGCGTGCGCCAGGGCCCTGCCTGACCGCTGGAGTAACCCGTATAGCGAGCGGTGGCAGTGCCGTCGGGCAGCACCAGGTGGACGGTGGGATATCCGGTGGTGCGGTAGCGCTCGCGGAAGGCCCGGTAGTAGGGACTCATTGTCGTCTGCTCGCGCGACCAATCGATGCGCAGGCCGATCACCCGTTCGCCGAGCCACGGGGTGAATTCCTCACTTTCCAGCACCTCTCTCCGCAGCTGTCCGTCGGCAGCACCGGCCTGGGGATGGCTCATCCAGATCAGCATCGGCAGTTCGAGCTGGCGGGCGAGGTTGATCGCCTCCGTGCCGCTCTCCATCCAGGCACCGATGCCGGTGGCGGCGGCCGACGGCCCCTCGCCCCATTCCGGAAGCCAGTCCGGCCCGGAGGAAAGATCATCTTCAGGCCAGAACTCAGGCAGCCCGCCCTCTCCCGCCGGCGACCACTCGGCATCCGCCAGCTCAACCGCCTCCTCGCCGTTGTCGGATCCGCCGCCGCCATCCGGGGTCGTCCGGCAGGCCCCCAGCGCGGCCAGCGCGAGCACACCCGCGCCCACAGTCCATCCCTTTGGGCAGAAAATCAGCCATCGACTCATGCGTTTACACTGCCACGACTCGCTTCACCTGTCGAGTGCCCGGAATTTAGTCCTGTGGGGCTGCGCCGCTCAATGCTCTCAATTCCCTCAAAACCACCTGGGAGATGAGGTGATGAAGGTGTTCCGGGTGTGAGAAGATTCTCTGCGAATTGTAGCGAGTTTACCCATTTATACTTGATTTCAGATATAAATGGGTAAAATTAGACATCAATGGATCCCATCCGCAATCCCTATTCACCTGGAGCGGGTTCTCCGCCACCCGAACTTGCCGGTCGAGACCCCATCCTTGAGCGGGCGCGAATTCTTCTGGGCCGGATCAAGATGAAGCGCCCGGAGAAGAGCATGCTGCTCACCGGTCTGCGGGGCGTTGGCAAGACAGTGCTTCTAAACGAAGTCGAACGCCTTGCAAGAAAAGACGGTTATCACACGATTTCTATTGAGGCGCATGAGGGAAAGCCGCTTGGGCCTCTGCTGGCCCCTCAACTTCGAAGCCTGCTGTTTGATCTGGATCGCGTGGCCGGAGTCGGAGACAAGGTCAAAAGAGGGCTCCGGGTGCTTCGGAGTTTCCTCGGTGTCCTCAAAGTGACCTATGAGGATTTCACTGTTTCCTTGGACATCGATCCCGAGACTGGATCAGCAGACAGCGGGGACATCGAAATCGACCTGCCAAATCTTCTGGTGGCTGTGGGTGATGCCGCCGAGGAGAGAAAATGCGCAGTGGCGGTGTTGATCGATGAAATCCTATACTTCAACCAAAAGGAGTTGGGAGCCTTGATCATGGCGATGCACAAGATTCAGCAAAAGCAGTTGCCTTTGCTCTTGCTAGGTGCTGGTCTGCCAATCCTGCCGGGACTGGCCGGTGAGTCGAAATCTTACGCCGAACGGCTCTTCGGTTTCCCCAATGTGGGTGCTCTTTCCGCCGATGAGGCAGCGAGGGCACTTCGGGAACCTGCGGCTGCGTCAGGAGTGGAATTCGAGCCCGGCGCGCTGGATGAAATCTACAGGCTGACCAGGGGTTATCCTTATTTCTTGCAGGAATGGGGATACCAATGCTGGAATCTGGCAACCGAGAGCCCGATCCGGTTTGATGTGGTCTCCAAAGCGACTGCCCAGGTCATACCCCGCCTTGATGAGAATTTCTTCCGGGTTCGCTTTGATCGTCTCACACCAAGTGAGAAGAACTTCCTCCGCGCAATGGCCGAACTTGGGCCGGCCCCTCAACGAACAGGTGATATCGCGCAATTGCTGGGCGTCAAGGTGACAAGCCTCGGCCCGGTACGAGCCAAGCTCATCAAAAAAGGGATGATCTACAGCCCTGCGCACGGCGATCTTGCTTTCACGGTTCCACTTTTCGACGAGTTCATGATCCGGGCAATTCCAGCGTTTGAAGTGAAGGGCTAAATGTCGATGAACTTCCGCATCTCCGACACCTTCACCGACAGCCTGGCCCGCCTCACCGGCGATGAGCAAAAGGCGGTAGCTTGTTGACAGATAGAGGCATCACATGCCTGGAGCCCGCCCACGGCATTCAATCCTCGGCTTCCTGGTTCTGTCGTTCCTTGTCACGCGCCAGTCGATCGCGCACGCCGCCGGGATCGATCAGCCGCACACTCAGCCACAATGTGGTCTCGCCGGCTTCGGTTTCATCCACCACCAGGCCCACCTGCTCCTGGTCATTCTGAAATTTCCATTTTTCTCCATTTGAAACCCTTGCGGATCGGGCCGAATGATCGCGCCATGTTGTGGTGGCAAGCCGTCATCCTTGGAATCGTCCAAGGGGTTTTCATGTTTTTTCCGGTCAGCTCGACCAGTCATTTGGTGCTGGTCCAGCACTGGTTCAAACAGGGCGACGCCGATTTTCCGGAACCCGATTCGGAAGCGATGCTCTTGTTCAACCTGATGGTGCACGTGGGCACGCTGGTCTCGATCGCCGTGATTTTCCGGCGCCCCCTCGTGCTGTGGTGGCGCGGCCTGCGGAGTGACCTGGCCTCGCTGCTCCGGGGCGGGGATTGGTGGCGTCGGTGGTGGCATCACCTCCATTTCCGCCTGACCGTGCTGTGCATGGTGTCGGTGGCGGTGACCGCTGCCATTGGGCTGAGCATGAAAGGGCCAATCACCCGCGTGTTTGCCGACCCGCTGCTTGTGGCGATGGCACTGATCGCCACTGGTCTGATGCTCTGGCAGACGGACAAATCCCGAGGCAGGCAGTCGTTGCGGTCCTTCGGCTGGCGGGAGGCGCTGGTCATCGGCCTGGCCCAGGCATTTGCACTGGTGCCCGGGCTCAGCCGCTCGGGCCTGACCATCGCCTTCGCCCTTTTCCTCGGCATGCGCCGCCGCTGGGCGGCGGAATATAGTTTTTTGCTCGCCATCCCCACCATCCTCGCCGCCAGCCTGGTGCAGGCGGTCAAGGTGGTCCCCACCGATGAATGGCAGCAATTGGGTGCCCTCCCCTACGCCATCGCCTTCGTCGTCTCCGCCGCCGTCGGCTGTGTGGCGCTCTGGCTCGTCCTCAAACTGCTCTACCGCGCCCGATTCCGCGTGTTCGCCCTCTACGTCTGGTGCCTCGCCGCCTTGGTCATTTTC
>SLCJ01000131.1 GCA_007125835.1 Verrucomicrobiales bacterium
TCATCGACGACCTCCGCGAGCCCTTCGCCCGCGACTTTATTTTCCCGATGATCCAGGCGCAGGCCATCTACGAAGGGCAATACCTGCTCGGCACCAGCATCGCCCGCCCCTGCATCGCCGAGGGCATGGTCAAGGCCGCCATCGCCGAAGGGGCCGATGCCATCGCCCACGGAGCCACCGGCAAGGGCAACGACCAGGTCCGTTTCGAGCTTTCGGTGGCCGCGCTCGCTCCGCAAATCGAGGTGATCGCCCCCTGGCGCATGGCGGTGTTCCGCGAGACCTTTCCAGGACGTGCCGAGATGATCGACTATGCCCGTGAGCATCAAATCCCGGTGCAGGCCAGCGCGAAAAAGTCCTACAGCATGGACCGCAACCTGCTCCACATCAGCTATGAGAGCGGTGTGCTCGAGGATCCCTGGTTCGACGCCACCGCTCCGGAAATGCGCGACATGTACGTGCTGACCACCTCGCCCGAGGAAGCCCCAGATAAGGCCGAGACCGTCTCCATTCTCTTCCACAAGGGCAATGCCATCGGCCTCGCCCTCGAGGGCCTCGATGGTCTCGCCGCCCACCTGGGCGTCGCGGCGGACGGCAAACAGGGCGACTACACTCTTTTCACCCCCTATGGCGTGATGCTCATCCTCAATGCCCTGGCCGGCAAACACGGCGTCGGCCGCGTGGACATCGTCGAAAACCGCTTTGTCGGCATGAAAAGCCGCGGCGTTTATGAAACCCCCGGCGGCACGATTCTATTCCGCGCCCACCGCGATCTCGAAAGCCTCACCATGGACCGCGAGGTGATGCACCTCCGCGACTCCCTGATCCCGGAATATGCGCGCCAGGTCTACAACGGATTTTGGTTCGCCCCCGAGCGCGAGGCGATCCAGGCCATGGTCGCCGAGTCGCAGAAAAACGTCTCAGGCGAGGTGCGCGTAAAACTCTATAAAGGGAATGTGATCAGCGCCGGCCGCCGGTCGCCGAACAGCCTCTACAGCGAATCCGTCGCCACCATGGAGGCCGATCCCTCGCAGTCCTACAATCAGGACGACGCCACCGGCTTCATCCACCTCAACGCCCTGCGCCTCAAACTCGGCAAGCGAAGCTGAGAGAGCCAGCCAGATGAAACCGAGGAGACCGGGAAAACCCGGAACAAAAAAATCGCCGCATGCCCGGACTTACCGGGCCATGCGGCGAGTTATTGAAATCCGCGATCAGTCATCCAGGAAGGCAATCCGTCCGGCGGACGGCGCCGGCACTTGCCCGCGCAGCATCGCCTCGTGCTGCTCCGGCGTGCAGGAGCTGTCGGTCGGGGCGTCGGCTTCCTCGTCGCGTCGCGCGATCAGCTTTTGCTCAACCATCCAGTCCTCCACTTCCTGGCCGGACACATCGGCAAGCATGGTGCCGTTGACCTCGACACAGGGGCTCAGCGGCTGGCCGCTACGCTGCTCCATTTCCCAGCGGAAGGCCGGGTTGGCAATGATGTCTTTCTCGGTGTATTCGAGGCCGTATTTGCGCATCACCGCGCGCACGCCCTCGCTCCAGCCGCAGTAGGTTTTCAAATAACAGGTGATTTCCAAAGGCTTGTCGCTCATGAGTCTATTGATAGGGGGTGGGAGGAGAATCCCGCTTGGCCACTGCGGCGGGACATAGGCCCGCCCGCAGGTCGGCAGCCGCAGGGATTCACGCCCGGAACGATACGGCAAACCGCTACGGATTCAACTTTTCATCCGCGCCTGTGCGGCACCGCCTCCTCGCCCGTCTTTGGTGCCACCGCATCCAACGGACGCAATTTCACCAGAACCAATCCCGCCAACACCACACACACACACCCGAACACAAGATAGGGAAGCGCCTGCGCATGGAAAAACAGCGCCGTGGCCATCATCGGACCGATAATCCGCGCCAGACTGCCCACCGACTGCGCCACGCCGAGAAACGCACCCTGCTCATCGTCCGGCGACAACTGCGAGATCATCCCGAATACCGGTGGCCGCGTCAGGCTCGCTCCCACCGACAGAACCCCCAGCGTGACCAGAAGCCCGAACCAGCCCGTGACATGGGGCAGGGGAATCAGCGCGAGCCCCGTCAGCAGCAGGCTCAGGGCGATCAGTTTCACCTCGCCCAGCAAGGCCAGCAGGCGACCGATCAGCCCGCCCTGAGCCAGCACGCCGATCACCCCGCAGTAGGCGAACAGATTGGCAATTCGCGCCGCATCGCCCCCTTTGTAGTCGAGCGAGAAATTCTCAGCTACCAGCAGGCCCAGCGTCACCTCGTAGGAAGTGAATGCCAGCGTAGCCAGGAAAAACACCAGCAACAGAAAGGCCAGCTGCGGGCGTGCGAGCACACGACGCATCACCTGGAAGCGCCCCTGCTGCACCGCCGGGGCCTTGGGCCGCGTGCGCGGCAGCAACACTGCCGCCAGGATGAAATTCAACGCGCACAATCCGGCCGCCACCCATCCCGGACCCGCCAGCCCGAAGGCATTCAAGCTGATTCCCCCCAGAAACGGCCCGAGGATAAACCCAAGCCCGAAGGCGATGCCGATCAGGGCCATGCTCTTCGAGCGCTTCTCCGGCGGCGTGAGATCGGCGATGAAGGCCTGCGACACCGCCAGATTCGCCCCGAAAAATCCTCCCAGCAAACGCGCCACAAAGAAAATCGCCAGCGCCACTCCGCCCTCGAACGAAGAACCCATCGCAAACACCGTATAGGAAATCACCGCCCCACCCGTACCCAACAGCATCAGCGGCTTGCGCCCAACCCGGTCGGACCAACGCCCCCACACCGGCGAAAACAGAAACTGCATCAGCGAATAAATCGCCATGATCCCGCCGACCACAATCGCCCCGCCCCCGAAATCCTCCGCATACAGCGGCAGAATCGGGATCACGATCCCAAACCCCACCAAATCGAGAAAAACGGTGAGGAAAATCACGCCAAGGGCGCCACGGCCACCGGCCGAACGGGATGGGGAGTTGTCAGACATCGAGGGTTGTTCGCAAAGCCGCGAAGCCCGCAACGGTAGAGGAGAACCCCTCCATTGCAAGAACTCAGGCAGCCCAGCCCAATCCGCACCCGGAACAACGACCAACTCACTTTCTCGGAGCGCGGACTTCAGTCCGCGAGGCTGATGCGCCACCCAGAAAACAAGCAGGAACCCTGGGCCCGAGACGCAAAAGCAAATCACTGCCATCCACGAATCCTGGCAAACGGATTATACCTCTGCCGCAGATTGAGTTGAAGCTGAGTGTCCTTCTCAGGCTGCTTGCCTGGGCTGGCAAGTAATGATTTGCAGGGCGATTTCGCGGCCCCAGGCGGCCCTGAAAGGGCCAAGGCACAAAGCCCGGAGTTTCAACACCGGGAAGAATAGCCATTGCAAAATGCGTCCTGAAAGGACGCCTGCGAGCGTGACTCCAAACCACCAGCAAAAAAAGTCAGCCCATGTTCGCTTGCGCA
>SLCJ01000329.1 GCA_007125835.1 Verrucomicrobiales bacterium
CCCGTCTTTCGCTATTCGCGGCTGAAAACAACTATTTTCGCGGCTTTGGGCCGCAGGAACCCTTGATTATGCTTGGGTTGGTTTCTGAAATGGGCTGTGGTGGAGACCTACCCCATAGACAAGTTGGCGGCTTGGACAGTATACTGGCTTGCAAAGGATGTTCCTGCGACACAACAATCGATTTAAGGATGGCAAGCCGCATCGCTATTGGAGCGTGGTGGAAAATCGGCGTGTAGCTGGCGGGGGCAGTGTGCAGAAAACCCTGCTCTATCTTGGCGAGATCAATGACAGCGAACGGGCCGCGTGGACGCGGGCCATTGAGGCGTTGGATGAGCATGAACGTCCCCGTCAGTTCTATTTGTTTCCCGAGGACCGCACTCCGGACCCTCAGCTAGAGCATAGCTCCACGCTCAAGCTTCGACTCAATCACATCGAATTGGCTCGTCCGCGCCAGTGGGGCGGATGCTGGCTGGCCATGGAGTTGTGGAAGCGGCTCAATCTGGATGGCTTCTGGGCGGAACGCCTGGTCGACTCGCGCAAGGGCACGCCTTGGCTCAAGGTGCTCAAGACTCTGGTTGCTTACCGCCTGCTCGAGCCGGGAAGCGAGTGGAAACTCCACCGCAGTTGGTTTGACCGCAGCGCCATGGCCGACTTGCTGGATGACGACTTTCGCCTGGCGGCCAAGGACACGCTCTACCGCTGTCATGACCGCCTGCTTGAGCATCGCGAGGCGCTCTTTGCTCACCTCAAAGAGCGCTGGAGCGGGCTATTTGATGCCAGCTACGACGTGCTGCTCTATGATCTGACAAGCACCTATTTTGAGGTCGACGCCAATGGCCCGACAACCGAAGAAAGCCAGCTCAAGGCCTTTGGTTACAGCCGCGACAAACGCCCTGACTGTGTGCAGATCGTCATTGCGCTGATCATCACCCCCGAGGGGCTTCCGATTGGCTACGAAGTGATGCGTGGCAACACCTCGGACAAAACCACGCTGGGTGACATGCTGGCCAAAATTAGCAAGCGTTATGGCAAAGAGCAGCGCACTTGGATCATGGATCGAGGCATCCCTACCGAGCAAACGCTGGAACAAATGCGCGGCGCCGACCCTTCAGTCCGCTATCTGGTAGGCACCCCGAAAGGCCGCCTGAGCAAGCTGGAAAAAGACCTGGCAACCCGCGACTGGCAGCAAGTCAAAGAGGATGTGCAGGTCAAGCTGCTGCCTCGCGAGGGGGAACTCTACGTGCTGGCCCGCAGCCTGCCACGCCGCAGCAAAGAAAGCGCGATGCGCCGCAAAAAACTCAAAGCCTACTGGGCACGGCTCAAAGAGCTGCAGAAGCGTGAAAAGCTCAGCCGCGATGAACTGTTGCTGGCCATTGGTGCGGCCAAGCAAAAGGCCGGTCGCAATGCCCATCGCCTTGTCATACTCCACCTTCCCGCAGCAAAAGAGCCAATCAACCAGCGGACCTTCCGCTTTGAGTTGAACCGCGCAAAACTCAAGGCCACGCTGCGACACGAAGGCCAGTATCTGCTACGCAGCAATCTGACCGGGGAAGACCCCGCCGAACTGTGGCGCAACTATATCAACCTGGTGCGCATCGAAGAGAGCTTCCGCACGCTCAAAGGAGATCTTGGGCTACGCCCGATCTTCCACAAGATCGATCAGAGGATCGAAGCCCATGTTTTGATCAGCTTTATGGCCTACTGCCTGCACGTCACCCTGGAGCAATACAACAAACGGGCGGCCGTCGGCCTGAGTTCCCGCAGCGTGTTGGAGCGAATGAGCGAGATCCAGATGCTCGACGTGCTCATCCCCACCACCGACGGGCGCGAACTGCGCATGAAACGCTACACCAAACCCGAAAAAGTCCATCAATTGCTGCTCGAACGCATCGGCTTCAAGCTGCCAAGCCAACCCCCTCCCGAAATCCGAAATCCCAGCCCTGTGGTGGAGACCTTTTGAGAAAATCACTGCATTCTCAAGGAGCAATGACCGGAGAACCCCCCGAACAGCGAAAGACGGGTTAGGTAGATTTTAGCTTTTAGGCGCGGAAAGGATCGAAACTTGATGTCCGCTGGAATGTCCGGCAAGGTGGTAAGATGAACCGTCGTCTCCTGCTCCAACACACTCCTCCCGAAGCCCGTGGCGGCGAGTGGGTGACGAGCGTGCGCCTGCTCGATGAGAACGAGCGGGGGGGAGACCGGCGGCTGGTGGGGGCGTTTGAGATGGCGGTGATGGGACCGGCTGCTCTTCGGGGTGGCGCGTCGCCTTTTTTTCCGATCGCGCTGATTGTGGCGATGCGCCTGGGTCTCCCGCTGCGAGTGGAGGGGGTGCTGCCTCCGCGCTGGCGGCGCTCGATGGTGCGGTTTCAGGAAGTCACGCGGCGCTGGTTCGGCGAACGTTTCCACGTGGTGCCTTTCGAGGCGGAGTTTGCGGATGCGCCGCTGGCTGCCGACCCGGACACCCGCGCGGCGTTTTTCTCGTGCGGAGTGGATTCCTTCCATGCAGCGCTGCGCCCGGATACCACCCACCTGTTGTATGTTGATGGCTTCGACCTGCCGCTCCACGAAACGGTGCACCGCCGCCGGGCCGAGGACGGAGCCCGGCAGGCAGCGAAAATGCTAGGCATGCCGCTGTGGCGCGTATCGACCAACGCCCGCCTGCTGCTCGACACCCATGCCAAACATGGCGAGATCGGCGCGGTGGTGCTGGGGGCCGCCGCCCGACTGATGACGGGTTCGCTCGGCGGGGTTACGGTGGGTGGAAGCTATCGCTGGGATACAGCTTTCAAGGGATCGGACCACTTTCTTCTCATCGATTGTTTTTCTGCCGACGACCTGCCCGTGGCGTCGGACGGCATCCACCTCGAGCGCCTCGATAAAATCAGGGCAATCGGCAGCCATCCCGCCGTGCAATCTCACCTGAGAGTGTGCTGGAATCCCGAAAACACCCCTGTCGGCGTCTCCTCCCCCAACTGCAGACAATGCGAGAAATGCTGTCGCACGCGGCTGCAATTCGCCATCCTTGGCTTCGATGGATTGGTGAAAACTCTTCCGCCGCTTGACGACGATGTCTATCAGGCCTTGGAGGGAATTCGCTCCGATTCGGCGTTGTTCTGGAAACTGGCCGCCGAGCACCTCGCCAAACACGACCCTGATTCGCCGGTGCTCGCGCGGCTGCTTCCGAAGATCAGGCAATGGCGGGCCGACGACTGGTCGGAAGCGCTCTGGCGTCTTGGTAAGGGATCCACCAGTCACTCGCATTGGCCTGCGCTCGCGCGCCGCCTCCTCAAACCGCTGCTCGCCACGATCCAGCCGGATGACCCGAAGCAATCATCGTGGTTGCGCCGGCGCACCCGCGAAGCCCTTCACACCACGGGCGGGCGCATCCGCTGATCCACGACCGTCTCTCCTCGCCTGCCGCCTCCCCATCGACCCACTTATGACATCCGCCGCATCACCTTCCTCTGCCCATTTCGTCGTGCATGAACCGGAAGTGCGGCGTGAGGCGGGCGGCACGCGCGTGCATTTCCGCCACAGCGGCGCGCCCTGCGAGGGTGGTTTCGATGTATTTCTCGCTGGCGATTGGGCTCCCGCTCCGGAGTCGCTCGGCGCGGCGGCGGCCTGTTTCCACCTGTGGCCGGCGATGCGCCTCGGGTGTCGGCTTTCCATTGAGGCGGAGGTGCCTGCGGACATGCGCGCCCGCCTGGAAACCCTTCAGACCATCCAGAGCAAATGGTTCCCTCATGAGTTTTCCCGCGTGCCCGTGGAAGCGAATTGGTCGGAGGCGAAATCCGCCCGGAGCTCCGCCGAAGCGGTATTTTTCTCCGGCGGGGCAGACTCCTCGTTTTCCCTGCTGCGCCGCAAGGAAGACTTCGCCGCCGGGATTTTCGTCACCGGCTTCGACATCGGCATAGAAAACAGGGCACTGGCGGAAAACATCGCCGGACACCTGCGCTCGGCGGCGGCGCGATTCGGCATTCCCTTGGTCGAAGCCACCACCAATGTGCGCACGTTTTCCGACACCCACTGCCACTGGGGCAGCCACTACTGCGGCGCGGCGATGGCCGGAGTCGCCCACCTGATGGCAGAAAGATTCGGCATCGTTTCCATCCCAGCCTCCGTGACTTGGGAGCATTTGTCGCCATTCGGCACCCATCCCTTCACCGATGAGCAATGGACCGCCGGCCCCTTGGAAGTGCGCCACGACGGCATGGAAACCCCGCGTATCGAAAAGTTCCGTCTGCTCGCCACCATCGATGGCACCCTCGATCACCTGCGCGTCTGCTGGCGCAATCCGGACAACACCTACAATTGCGGACACTGCGAGAAATGCCTGCGGGCCATGGCCAACCTGCGCGCGCTGGGAGCGCTCGAGCGCGCCGCGACCTTCCCGTCCACACTCGATGCCTCGCGCCTTGAATCGCTCGAGATCGAACACGTGCTGATCCTGCCATTCCTCGAGGAAACCATCACCGAGGCGGAGCGCGTCGGCGACACCGAGCTGGCGCAGGCGCTGCAATCGGCGATCCATCGGTTCGAGCTGGACCGCCTCCGCAAGGTGCCGCTCGATCTGCTGGAACACCTGCCGGAATCATCCGTGTGGCGTGGAAAAACCGCGCCGCGCTTCCGCAACGCCATCGCCGCCGCCTGCCTCGGAGACGACCCGCTGTGGACCGCCAACAAACTGCTCCACGCCCTGCCCGGCGACGAACGCGCCGCGATGCGGCGGCAGATCCGGCGCCGATGGTGGCGGCGGCTGGCCGACCACCTCCGGGGCCGCCGCGCCAACGCTCCAAACCGCGACGGAGACGCGCTATGACCAAGGCCAAAAAAAACATTATTTTGTTTGGCGGACGCACCCACGAGAACCGCGGCGACCTAGCCATGCACCGGGGACTGCTCGACTGGCTGGCGGCAGAACGCCTCGACCTGCATCCCGTGTTCCTCGCCTCGAATCCGGAAACCACCGCCGCTCGCTTCGGCGTCGAGAGCCGGTTTTCGCCGGACGCCGCCCTGGCGCAGCCGTGGACGCGCGACACGCCGCGCAGTTGGGGCCAGCGCCTCGCCTCGTTTGCCAGGGGCCTGAGGTTCGCGCGGCGGCCGCCCGAACCCTTCGCCACCGACCTGCGCCACGCAGCCGCCGCTTTCATCCCCGGATCCGGATCCATCAACAGCCTGTGGTGGCACGATTGGCTCCACGTCAAGACATGGCAGGCGCTGGCTGCGCGGCGCGCGGGCGTGCCGGTCTTCGCCACCAGTCAGGGCGTCGGCCCCGCCTTCTCGCATCCACTCGACCGCCTCGCCGCCCGCTGGCTTTTCCGCTCGTGCCGCCTGGCCGGAGTGCGCGACGACGAGGCCTCGGCCGCCATCCTGCGCCATGTCGGCGTGCCAGAGGAGAAAATCGTCCATACCGGCGATGACGCCCTCCTCGTCGATCCAAACCCGGCCGCCACGTCTCCCCTGCTGCCCGGCCTCGGTGGGGAGCAGCCGCTCATCGCCTTGAACCTGCGCGACTCCTCGGGATACGGCCGCCGCTACCCCAAGCCCCATTTTGACTTCTGGGAACAGCTCGCCACCGGCCTCGCCAGCCTACCCTGCCGACCCGCATTTCTCTTCCTGCCCATCAGCTACGATCCCCACGACGACGACCGCAAACCCGCCCGCGAGCTGCGCGACCGCCTGCTGGCCCACGGCGTCGACGCCCGGCGGATGTATCTTCCCGAGGAGCCGCTCGAAACACCCACCCTGCGGGCCCTCGCCTCAAGGGCCACCCTCGGCATCGGCATATCCTATCATTTTCTGCTTTTCTGCCTGGCCGGTGGAGCGCCCGTTTTCGGTGTGTGGCAGAATCCATACTATCGCGCGAAGGTTGACGGCTTGCTGCGCCTGCATGACCTTGCCGCACACTCCTTGAACCCAAGCGAAACCGATCCCGCCGAACTTGTCCGCCGCGCCGCCACGATGCTGACGAAAAACTCGCGCAGCCACCAACACCTTGCCGGACTCCTCCCCGGACTGAGGGACCGCGAAAGCCGGGCCCGGCGCCAGTTGCTCAACCTGCTTCCCAACCCATGACCCAGCCGTCACCACCAGAAAACCAGCCCGCCGCGCCGTCCGCCGCCGACGCGCGTGTCGATGTGATCATGCGCACCTGCAACCGCCCGGACCTCCTCGCCCGCGCTATCACCAGCGTGCGGCAGCAGACCTTCGACCACTGGCACCTGATTCTCGTTGACACCGGCGACCATCAGGCAACCGCCGAGTGGCTCGCCGGGCACCCCGGCCCCGGGCGCATCACTCACCTCAAAGCCGAACCCGGCCCCCGGATCGGAGCGCTTTCCAACCTGGGCGTCGCCGCAGGCTCCGCGCCCTTCGTTACACTTTTGGACGACGACGACACTTGGCACCCCGGCTTCCTCGCGACCATGGCGAGCCTTCTTGAGCCGCGCGCCGACGACCCCGATCTCGGCGGTGTGGTCTGCCACACCTTGATTCTCACCGAGGAATTCGGCGACGGAGCTTGGACCACCCTCCGCCAGGAACCCTTGCACGACTCGCTCACCCGCCTCACCTTGCCCGCCCTCGCCACAGTAAACCAATTCACCGTCAACGCGTTTCTCTACAAACGCTCCGCCTGGGAGGCGCTCGGGGGGTATGACGAGGAACTGCCCGTCCTCGACGACTGGCACTTCAACCTCCGCTTCCTCTCGGAATATGACATCGAAGTGATTCCCGAAACACTCGCGCACTGGCACTGGCGCAGTCCGGGAGACGGCACACCGGCCTCGGGCGTGCGCGCCGACCACGAATTCCAAACGGCGCGCCTGATCAACCGCGAGATCCGGCGCAAAATGCGCGGGGAAGCCGCGCCCCTCGCCGAGCTTTTCGTCGCCGGCGAGCTCCACCGCCTCGCCACCCACCAGCGCAAACGCATCTTCTCCAAACTGCGCGCGGTAAGCGACAAGGTGGGGAAAATCGACTCCCGCACGCAGCGCCTTTCCGCCGGCGCCGGAAAAACGAAACGCTAACACCAAATCAAGGCCGCTCCAGACCGATCCACAGGTCGTCGAAGTCAAGGAACAGGTCGCGGGCCGACGGCGTACGGCCGCCGTAGTAGACATTCATCCACACCTTGCGCACTTTCAGGCTGTCGTTGTTGCGCACACGCAGCGCGGTGTTCTCATAGACCAGCCGCCCGTCCACCCAGGCGCGAAGCTGCCCGTCGGCACGTTCGGGATGATTGAGCTTGATCTCCTGCTCGATCAGGTGCCAGCGGCCCGGCTCCAACCACCCTTGCTCGTCCCACCTCCAGTTGTCGCCGTAACGGCCGCGATGATCGGCATGGTAGGCGTAAAACCCAATCACTTGTGCATTTAGGGAAACAATTAAATTTTGAAAGAAACCAACCTCGCCACCGCGTTCATGTCCGAAGAAAAATCCAAACACATCGACCTGTCGCCGAAACAGGGTATCCCCGCCATGCAAAAAAATGTTTACGCCCTATTTATGGCCCTGTTTGCCACCGCATGGTGTGTCGCCGGGGAAATCAACCTCTTTGCCTTACCGCGCGAAGCCCCCATGCGGCGGGTGGACGGGCCGCCCGCTTCCGCGAAACCCGGAGAGGCGGTGCTCGAAAGTATCGCGCGGCCAGGCGAATATCATGTCTTTCAGCTGGGTGTGGTAGCCGGCGATGCACCGCTTGGACCGTTGCAGATATCCTTTGCCGATCTCAAGGGAGAAGAGATGAACATCCCTGCCGCGGCTCTGGAATGTCTCAGCTTGGGCGGCATTGGAAGCGATGGTCTGCCATTCACCAAAGAAGTTGTGGTTGCAGCCGGTGGCGTGCAAATCCTTTGGTGTGGGATCCAGGTTCCCGGGACGGCCAGCGGTTTCTTCGAGGGCAGGGCCCTTTTGGAGACCGACGGCGAGGTTCTGGGAAGCTACACGATCCGGTTGCGGGTGAGCGGCGAGGCGGTCGATGACCACGGCGACAGTGAGGCGGGGAATCTCTCTCGCCTGCGGTGGCTCAACTCCACCCTCGGCAGCGAACCCACCGTCACCCGTCCGTTTGTCCCGGTGGAGGTGGCGGACCGCACCGTGAGAGTGCTCGGCCGTGAACTGGAGATCGGCCGGGACGGCTTGCCGGCGCAGGCGCGTAGTTTTTTCAACGATGCCAACACCTCTCTCCTTGATGACAGCAGGTTGCTATTGGACGGGCCAATGTCTTTTGTCGTCGAAACGGGAGATGGTCCGGTGACTTGGACAGCCACGCCGGGCGGGATTCGGCACAGCGAGGTCGAAGCGGAGTGGTCCGCAGGGTTACAGGCAGAGGGGTTGCAGGCCGAACTTGTCGGGCGGCTCGACTACACGGGCTCGGGCGAGATTGCCATCCGCTTGACCGCCGCGCGTGAGATGGAGGTTGCGGACATCCGCTTGGACATTCCATGGCGTGAGGACGCCGCGACCTATCAAATGGGGCTCGGTCGCACCGGCGGCATTCGCCCGCCAGAGCGGTTCGATTGGGCTTGGGATATAAGCAAACGGCAAGACTGCCTTTGGATGGGAGAGGTGAATGGCGGGATGATGGTGCGTTTCAAGGATGACGACTATGTCCGCCCGCTGGTGAACATCTATTATGATTTTCTGCCTTTGAATCTGCCCGCATCCTGGGGCAATGAGGGCCGGGGCGGGATTTCGATCGGTGCCGCGGAAAACGGGCGCGTACCGGTGAGTGCTCATTCCGGCGCGCGGACCCTGAAGGCCGCCGAGAGCCTGTCGTTCGTGTTCGAACTGTATCTCACGCCTTTCCGCACACTTGACACCGGACAACAATGGGATGTGCGTTTCATCCATCCCAACCCAAGCCGCGATCCGGCCACGCTCAAGCGGGTGATCGAGACGATGGACGAGCGGTCCGGACCGAACGTGCTCAACATCCACCAGGCCCATGCCGCCGCGCCCTTTATCAATTACCCCTACGCTGACGCCTACGAAGAAAAGTTGGTCGAGTTAATTGGTATGGCTCATGAGCGAAACTGCCGGGCAAGGATCTACTACACTACCCGCGAGCTGACCCAGAACCTCCCGGAACTGCACGCCCTACACTCGATGAACGGCGAAATCATCTTCCCGGGGCCGGGTCCAGCGGCACGGACCTTGCTCAACCGCAACGGCCCCCATCCCTGGCTGGTGGAAAATCTCGGCCAAGACTTCATCCCCGCCTGGGTCGACCACATCCGGCGACCCGAGGCGGAGTGGGACCTCTCGGTAATCACCCGCCCGGATTCCCGCTGGAATAACTTCTATCTCGAAGGGCTTCAGCGCTTGATCGAGCAGCTGGGCTTCGACGGCGTCTACCTCGACGACACCGCTCTGGACGCCAGAAGCATTCAACGGGCCCGTCGGATTCTCGACCGGAAACCCGGCCGCCTCATGGATTTCCACACTTGGAACCACATGAACCAACATGCCGGTTTCGCCAACAACCTGACCATATACATGGAACTTCTGCCCTACTTCGACCGGCTTTGGATTGGCGAGGGGTTCAGCATGCAACGCAGCCAAGACTACATTCTGGTAGAAATGTCCGGGTTGCCATTCGGAGTCATGAGCGAGATGCTTGATCATCCCAATCCCTGGCGCGGTTTGCTTTATGGCATGACCACCCGCCTCGGCTGGTCTGGAGATCCCCGCTCGATCTGGGAGGCTTTCGATGACTATGACATTCGCGACACCGAATTCATTCCATATTTCTCGGAGCGGATCCCGGTGCGATCCGGGCAGCCGGAGGTGCCGGTGAGCGTTTACCAGGGCCCCGGCAGGACATGGGTGGTCATGGCCAGTTGGGCAGACAATGTGCGCTCGGTCAACCCATGGGTAGACTGGGCCGCGCTTGGTCTGTCGGAGAGCCGGGCGGCGTTTTATGCGCCTGCCATCGCTGGTGTCCAGGAGGAAGCTCGTTTTCTGCCCGGGCAACCCATCCATGTCCTGCCCGGCCGCGGGCGCATCATGATTCTCGACGAAACCCCGCGCGAGGTTGCCGCAGGGGGCGATCCACTCGCCGGAACAACCGAGGTGCTGCGCGATAATTTCACTGCGCCCCAGCTCGCACAGGGCTGGCGGCCGCAGGTGAGTGGACAGGAGGAAATGCAACTCGCCTGCTACAGCAGCGCGCTGCGTATCTCTGGTGCCGCAAACCGGTTCGCCGGCATAGAGCGGGATTTGCCTGGCGGCACGCGCGCTGTGGAGTTGGACATTGATCCTGATTCCGACCAGGGGCAAACTTGGGGGCCGGGACTTGCGCTGGTTTGGGAGAACGGCCAGACTGTAAAGTTAAACTGGCGCGTGGAGGACGAAACATGGGGAGTCTTCGGTGCGGATGGTTTCCGCCGGGCGGGCGGCCCCTCGGCTGCCGAGCAATTCCGCACGGTGCGTATTCTGCTCGCCGATCAGGAGGTTTGGTTCCAGGTCAAGGATGGTGGCGAGTGGATCACCGTCGATGTCCAGCCGCGACGCGGCCGCGAAGGCGATCCGGCCATTGTCCGCCTCGGCAAGTTGGCGGAAAACGGCACTTGGACCGATTACAACGGCGCGGCCGGAGCCTCAGGTATGGCGTCGCTCACCAATTTCCGCCTACTCGCCAAATAGGCATTTCTATCGGACGGCCTCTGCGGTGAGCTAACTCATTTCTCTCTCGCGGTGGTTTCCCGGAGAAACACCAAGATACCGTCGATATACAGTAGCGAAATACTGAGAGCTGGAAAATCCGAACTCGTGGGCGATCTCGGTGATCGTGAGCTCGGGAGCCTCGCGCAAGCGCTTTGCGGCCAGTTCGACCCGCATCCGCTGCCAGTAATCCTTCGGACTGCTTCCGGTGACACGCTTGAAGTGAACATAGAAACGTGCGGGAGAAAGACCTGACAATGCGGCAAGCTCCTCGCTTTTGGAGGCGATTTGAGGATGCTCGCGCATCCAGCGCAGCACCTTGCGAATCCGCATTTCGTTTGCATTGTCGGAATCGCCGGGCGTGCACCCGGCAACCGCAGCCGCCGCGCCCAATACAAGCGCCCCAATCCGGTTGCGTATCATTTCCATGCCGATCGACTCCTCGCGCCGCTGCCACCATTTGAATGCGGAATCCAGCAATTCCCGGGCATCCCGAGGCATTGGCATTACACTTGGTCCGTGCGGCTCCATGAGCATTGCGAACACATCGCGCACTCCTTTCGCACTCATGCCTAGCGCCGCCATGCGGGGCAACGGGGAGGACTGCAGAATCAACCAGGCCATCTCGCCCCTTTCTTCGTGCCACGAGCCCGTGCCATATCGCTGCCCGGGCTTGATAATCATCATCTCGCCACCGCGGACTATGGTTCGACGCCCTTCGATCAGGAGGTGCTGCCGTCCGGATAGCACAAACTGCAACACAAGCCAGCAATCGTGTCGTTGCTCGTCCAGCGGCGGCGCGGCACGGAGGTAGCGGAAGCGCCCAAGCGCAAGCGCATGCCGCATTCCGATCAGACGCAGGTCGAGAATCCGCCGCTCCGGCGTGTTCTTGGTGTCGATCCATTCCATTGCCTGTCGAGGTGTCATGACTTCCTTTCGTTTTTCCGGCGAATCGGGTGTAGACCGCCTTACATCTGATATACTATGCTTTCATGGAAAAGAGGGAGGGATCAGCCGCTGCGCTGGGACTTTTGGAATTAAGTGGACCTGTTTCCCGATTCCGGCGTTGCTCGTCGGACTACACTAGCACAGCGCGCGCGGAAGGTGTTTGATATTTTATCGAAGAAAGTGTCAAACGCGGAGAAACACCAATAGTGATAACCTGAGCATAATTGCAAACCCCTGTATCCATGAAACTTGCCAATCTTGTTGTTGCGTCCGCAGCCATAGTCGCCCCCTTGTTCGTCCATGCCTCCGATCTCTATTGGTCGGGTTCGGGCACGTGGGACGCGAGCAGCCCGAATTGGGGCGCAGTGGACGGCGGGCCGTACGATGCCGCCATCTGGAGCAACTCGCCGCCGGACTCGGCGATCTTCCAAGGCTCGGCTGGCACGGTTACGCTTGGAGAGGCTATCAACGCCAGTGGATTGACCTTTGATGTCAGCGGCTACATCATTACCGGCGATACACTCACGCTGAACAGCACGCCACTCCTGGCGGTAAACACCGGCACGGCAACGCTCTCATCGGCGGTTTTCGCCGATGCTGGCATCATCAAAGGGGGTGCAGGCACGCTTGTCGTCACCGCGGCCAATCCCGACTGGAGCAACGGAGTGACAATCTCTGCAGGCACCCTGCAAGTGAACAACCAGACAGCCGTCGGCACCGGCATGATCACGCTCGGCGATGCGAACACCGGGGCCAGCGAAACTCAACTCACTCTCAACACCAACATCAACCGCGCCGGGTTCAACAACGACATCACCGTCGCCAATCAGGGCACGGGCACAGCGACGATCAAAATCATCGACAGCGGCAGCTCGCAGGGGACCGGTTCCGGAACCATCACCCTCAACCGAGCGGCAACCATCGACGCCACCCAGATCAGCTCGGGTTGGATGTTTATCAACCACGCCTTCAGCGGCGCTGGCGAGATGACGGTCAGCAGCACCAATGGCCGGCGCTTTCTGCTGCAGG
>SLCJ01000151.1 GCA_007125835.1 Verrucomicrobiales bacterium
CGGGGGCGCGGGAGAACCGGGCGCTGATTCACAATGCCTGCGTTGTTCGTCGGTTGCGGTGCTCACACCGCGCCCTCCTCACGCCTTGGCCTTGCAAATCATCGCTCCGGCCATTCCACCATCTTTTTCTGAGAGCTGGTATAAGAGGGCTCAAAATATCAAAATAGAGATACCTTTCCCGCTGGAAAGGTAATGGAGTAGTGCATGGGCCGAGCTGAGTCGCGTAGGCCTGTTTCTGGCGAGGTTGGGCGAGGGTTTAGCCCTTTGGGGAATTCGGGGGATTTTGTCAGCTAAAATTATGGGCCCGGCCTTTGCGATGGGTCCTGGTCTCTTCAATTTCCTTGTTTGCCCTTGCCGTCGTCGCGGTTTTCCGCTAAATCGGTTACTGCCACCTCAGTGGATCCGCATCAAATACCTCATTTCCATCTCCATGACATCCACTGCATTGGAACTTCTCGACCGCCTCGATGACACCGAAACCGGAGGCTTTCCCAAAAAGGCCCTCCAGGAAATTATTGCTCGCAAGGAGGAGATGATCCCGCATCTGCTGGCCGTATTGGAGTCTGTTCATGCCGATCCGGCCGCCTTTATTGGTGGCCCCAAAGCGGTGCATTGCATTTACGCCGCTTACCTGCTGGCCCAGTTCCGGGAAACCCGCGCCTATCGTCCGCTGATGGCCTTGATGAACCTCGGAGAGAGGATTCCGCAAGACTTGTTCGAAGATTCGATCACCGAGGACATGCACAACATCGTCGCGAGTGTGTATGACGGGGACGAAGAGCCGCTGCGCAATCTGATCGAAAACCATGATGCCGACGAATTCGCCCGAGCCTGCGCCGGATTGGAAACGTACCCCGTTCTGGTCCATGCCGGGGTGATGACCATGGAATCGGTCGAGGGCTATTTCCGGGAATTGTTTGAAGGCAAACTTGAGCGCGAGCACAGTGCTGTCTGGAACAATCTGTGCTCTCTGTGCGGGGAGTTGGGTTTCACCTCCCTTCTGCCCCATGTCCGCAAGGCATTCGAAGAGGGATTGTGCGACCCGTTCTTCGATCAGTTGGAAGATATCGAAAACCGCGCGGAGTCCGGTGGTGTTCGCGATTGGGCGCAGAAATGCCAGCTTGTGGATGATGTGGTAGCGATGATGGAGCCGTGGGCCTGTTTTCATCCGGAAACGCCACGCAAAACAGCCAAGCCCCCCCCGGATGAGCTGGCCAATCTGCTGGGTACACGTGAATTCTCATCCCGCCCATCCGTTCCGCCTCCGCCAAAATACCCGGGTGTGGGGCGCAATGACCCCTGCCCGTGCGCCAGCGGCCGCAAATTCAAAAAATGCTGCGGCCCTTGAGGAAATCACTTCCTTGCTCCCTGCCCGCGTCTCTGCGCTCCTTGCTCCTCCTCCTCAGCTTTCAAGTTTCACCTTTCAGCTTTCTTTTTCCCACCTTCCCTCCCATGTCCCTCAACCGGGCCATCTCCCTGCTCTACGACCTCCACCCCGGCACCACCAAGGCCGAGGACGGCGCGCCCCCGCACGAGCGGCCCCACAAACCCTTGCTCCTCCTTGCCGTCCTCGACCTCATCGACGAAGGCCGCGCCACCCCCAACCGCATCCCCTGGTGCCAGGAACTGCGCGACCGCTTCTCCGCCCGATTTCTTCTGGTTCGCAAGCACAACGACCAGAACACTCCCGAAAACCCCTTCTTCTACCTCCAGACCCAGGGATTCTGGGAGGCATGGATTGAGGACGGCTCCCGGCAAATCCCGCTACAAACCACGCCCCTGGTGAGGCAAATGGGCAAAGTATTCGCCCGCTTCACCAACGGCATCGAACACCTCGCCGCCCTTCCGGACGCCCGGGACGCCATGCGCGAGGCCCTCCTCTCCCGCTACTTCCCGCAATTGCGGGCCATCGAAGGCATGGAAGACGAAGCCCCCGCCGCCGACCGGGCCGCCATCGCAGCTGACGAAGGAGCCAACGAACAAACCGAATACGGCCGCAGCCCCGCCTTCCGCCGCCTCATCCTCGACATCTACGACCATCAATGCGCCGCCTGCGGACTCCGCATCCGCCTGTCCGCCGGCAACAACGTCTCCTTCATCGACGCCGCCCACCTCATTCCCTTCGCCCAATCCCACAACGACCACCCCACCAACGGCCTCGCCCTCTGCAAAAACCACCACTGGGCCATGGACCGCGACATCATCGCCCCCTGTCCGGACCTGCGCTGGCACGTCTCCCCCCTCATCGACCCCCGCCGCTCCAACGGCGAACAAGAACTCCACGAACTCGCCGGCAAATCCCTGCTCCTCCCCAAGGATCCCGCCTTCCACCCGGATGAGGAAGGACTGCGGTGGAGATGTGGGAAGTTGAGCGCTTGAGATCGACTTCATCCGGATCGCAGCCGAATGCGCCCGAACCACCCCTGGGGATCACCTCGTAGACACAAGCATGCGGCTGCCCCGCCGCTCACTTAACGGGCGGCTCATTTCCCTTGCTCACAGCCCCGCCGATCCTATCTTGCCACTTTCCGGCCACCTCCCCTGACAAATCCCGACATGCCTGCCCGCCGTAAATCTGCCAAGAAGAAGACCTCCACCGCCCACCTCGGCTTCGAGGCCAAGCTCTGGCTCGCTGCCGACAAGCTCCGCAACAACATGGATGCGGCGGAATACAAGCACGTCGTCCTCGGCCTCATCTTCCTGAAATACATCTCAGACAGCTTCGAGGAACACCGCGCCAAGCTCCTGGCCGACGAGGGTGACTACGAAGGTGCCGACCCAGAAGACCCCGATGAATACAAGGCCGAGAACGTCTTCTGGGTGCCCGCCGATGCCCGCTGGTCGCACCTCCAGGCCAACGCCAAGCAGCCCACCATCGGCAAGACCGTGGACGACGCCATGGTCGCCATCGAGCGCGACAACCCAAGACTCAAGGGCGTCCTGCCGAAGGATTATGCGAGGCCGGCCTTGGATAAACACCGGCTGGGCGAGCTGATTGACCTGATTGCGACCATTTCCCTCATCCGCACCGCCACAGGAGAGGAGGTCGCCAAAGTCGACCTGCCGCCCGATGCCGGGGACGGCGAGGCATCTGGCGTTCTGGAGACCGCCCCAATGCCCTCCCACCGCTCCGTCGATCTGCTCGGCCGCGTCTACGAGTATTTCCTCACCCGCTTTGCCAGCGCCGAGGGCAAGAACGGCGGCCAATTCTACACCCCGTCCTGCGTCGTGCGCTGCCTCGTCGAGATGCTCGCCCCCTACAAAGGCCGCATCTACGACCCTGCCTGCGGCTCCGGCGGCATGTTCGTGCAGTCGGAAAAATTCGTCGAATCCCACGGCGGGAAGCTGGGTGACATCTCCATCTACGGCCAGGAGAGCAACGCCACCACCCGCCGCCTCGCCATCATGAACCTCGCCATCCGCGGCATCGAGGCCGACATCGGCAA
>SLCJ01000016.1 GCA_007125835.1 Verrucomicrobiales bacterium
CCTCGCCACCGGCGGCGTGCAGCGCCTCGCGCTCGGCCCTCAAGCGTTCGGCGCGGGCGGAGAGATAACCGGGTTCGAGGGTATGCACCCATTCGATGCGCCCGTCGGCAAATTCATCGCGGTGGGTCATCACCACCGGCAGATCCGGTTCGAGTTCGTGCAGCGTGGGTCGGTCTTTCGGCGGTTGCCACGGAGCCACTTCCAGCTGCCAAAGCAGCGATGGACCGGCCTCGGACGCCACACCTGGACTCGAAAACGAAGAAAAGCCCCCCAGCAGCGAAGCTGCAACAAGAGCAATTGGCCACGAACGCCGGGAGTGGTTCATGAGGGTGATGTTGGGAAATGGGGCGGGAGCTGCTGGGGAGCGACGTTGAATGATCTATCACCCCATTGCAAACCAATGCAAGCACATCGGGAGAATTGCGTGGTTTTTTGGTAGATATGCACAGATGCGTGTGGGCGAATCTGCAAACTACGCTCGCCAATTTTGCACTTCCCCCCATCAAAAATTCAACAACCATCAATCGCCAACCGTCAATCAATCCGGAGCCTCGCTCCGGTGTGGGTCGCCTTAGCCCGGGGGACCGGTAATGACGCCGACCACCCCACTCGCCTTTTGCCTCTGGAATCCGAACTTCATGACCGCTGCCGCCAGTGTGCCCACGAGTCGTCCCACGACCAATCCTCCGCCGACCCATGAACCTGAAAAACCGCTCCTCGCTGAAAATTTCGGGCTTCCTGACTATCAACATGGCACCCGAGAGGGTGGCGCGACGGCTTCCTCCCCCTGAAAATCTCCTTCGTTGAGGGGGAACGACGGACAAATTTCCCGCTCCCGAGGGCGATTTTCCCCAAAAAATTCCTTGTGAAAAGTTTCACAAGGTCTTTAGTGCCGCGCAAGATGGCGAACCTCTTCCCCCGCTGGACCAACATCCTCCCTCTCAAGCTCGCACTCTTCGCCGGATTCGTGGCAACGACCGTGGTGATGGGCTTCGCGTACTACGGCACCCCGAAGGCGACGCGTGTCGGATACATGCCGGATCAGCCGGTGCCTTTCTCCCACGCGCTGCATGTCGGCCAGCTTGGTATGGACTGCCGCTACTGCCACACCAATGTGGAGCGGTCTGGGCATTCGAATATTCCCAGCGCGGAAAGCTGCTGGACATGCCACGGCCACATCAAGAGCGACAGCCCGAAGCTGGCCTCGGTGCGGGAGGCAGTGGAAACCGGCGAGCCGATCCAGTGGGTGAAGGTCCACGAGGCTCCTGACTACGTGTATTTCAACCATGCCGCCCACGTCAACAGCGGCATCAGTTGCGTGGCCTGCCACGGGCGCGTCGATGAAATGGAGGTGGTCTACCACGCGGAACCGCACAGCATGGCATGGTGCCTTGAATGCCATCGCTCGCCGGAAGATCACCTGCGCCCGATCGAAGAAGTCACCAATCTGGGCTGGACGGTGGCCGATCACCCAGAGGTGATTGTCGATGGTGTGCCTCAGCGACTGACACAGCGGGAATTGGGCGAAATGCTCCGTAGCCAGTGGCGGGTACAGCCGCCGGAATCCTGTGGCGCGTGCCACCGCTGACCCCCGGCCGCCAGGTCGACTTCCCACCTATTTCAATTCATCCTCTTCCCGGTTCTCCCTCCCTCCCCATGAAGCACAAGTGGCACCATCCCGAGCAACCCGCCGACCAACCCAAGGTCTGGCGCGGTCAGGACAGCCTGCGGCAGACTCCCGCGGCGCAGCAGTGGAAAGAGCGTGAGTTTCCTGCAATCCCCACCCCCGCCGACGCCGACGGCCAAACGAACTCCGACGGCATTTCCCGCCGCGAATTCAACCGTCTGATGGCCGCCTCGACGGCGCTCGCGGGCATGGGCCTGGCCTCGTGCCGCCGCCCGGAAGCCTATCTCGTCCCTTACACCAATAATGTCGAGTGGATCATCCCTGGCAAAGCCCTTTTTTACTCCTCGGCCATGCCCTGGCGCGACGGTGCGGTGCCGCTGGTAGTGACCACCCATGAGGGGCGCCCGACCAAGCTCGACGGCAACCCGCTGCACCCGAACAGCAGCGGCACGAGTGACTCGTGGACGCAGGCCGCCATCCTCGACCTCTACGATCCCGACCGCTCGCAGCACGCGCTGGTCCGTGGTCAGCAAGCGGACATGTGGAATATCGATTCCGGCCTCGGCCTGCTGCGCCAGGACCTTTCCGCCAACCGCGGCGGCGGTGTCGGCATCCTCATCGGCCACGCCCCCTCGCCCACGCGCAGTCGCCTGCTGGCGCAACTGAAGTCACGTTTTCCCAACTTGCGCATCTACCGCTACGAGTCCCTCCATCCCGTGAGCCGCGACCGCGCCTTGGACGCCGCTTTCGGACGTGGCGTGCGGTCCCTGCCACGCTACGAGAAGATCAAGCGTGTGCTGTCGCTGGACTGTGATTTTCTTGGTGTGGAGAAGGAAACGATGGACACCCCGGCGGCCTTTGCCAAATCGCGCCGCCCGGAAGAGCACGATCTGACCCAGCGCGGCGATGACATGGCCAGGCTTTACGTGGCCGAGCCCGCCTTCACGGTGACCGGCGGCATGGCCGATCACCGCAAACGTGTGCCCTCTTCCCAAATCGTGCGGCTCGCCGCTCTGCTCGCTGCGGAAGTGGCCCGCCTCAAGGGCCGCAACGATCTCGCCGCTCTCGTCTCCGGTCTGGGCATCGATGCCGGCGACCACGCGTCGCTGGATCCGCGCTGGATCCGCGCCGCCGCCGAAGACCTCGCCTCCACTCCGGGAGCCGCTGCCGTGGTGGCCGGCGAGAGACAGCCGGAAGCCGTGCACATGCTGGCCGCCGCGATCAACCACGCCCTGGGTGCCTTTGGCCCCGAAGGCTGCATCGACCTCGTTCAGACCCAGCAGGATGAAGCCGCCGACCTTGCGGCTCTAGCCAGCGACATCGAAGAGGGTGCCGTCACCACGCTTCTGAGCCTCACCCCTGCCGACCCGGCCTACGACGCGCCCGGCGATCTCGACTGGTCGGCTCTGCGCCGCCGTCTCACGCGCTTCGTGCACTGGGGCACCCGCGTCAACCGCACCGCCACAGAGGCCGACCTTCACATTCCGGCCGCCCATTTCCTTGAAAGCTGGGGCGATGTGGTCGACGCGCACGGCACCTACAGCATTGTCCAGCCGATGATCCTGCCGCTCTACGACGGCCGCAGCGAGCTGGGCGTGTTGTCGAGCCTGCTCGCCAATCCCGGTGCTGCAGACGACGAAATAAACGATCCCGAACTCGCTCGCGAGGCGGTGCGCGAGACCTTCCGCACAATGGGTGGGGCGGAAAATGAGTTCAACAACCGCTGGAACCAGGCACTGCGCGACGGCTTCCTCGCCGACACGGCGCACCCCCTCCTCCCCGCCGTCGCCCCCGACACATCGGCCTTCGCCGA
>SLCJ01000048.1 GCA_007125835.1 Verrucomicrobiales bacterium
GCACGCAAATTCTGTCCGGAACCAACACCTATACCGGCGTCACGACGATCAACGGCGGCACGCTCCAGATCGGTGATGGCGGCACCACCGGCGCGTTACCGGGCAATGCCGTGAATAACGCAACGCTGGTGTTTGATCGGTCGAATGACTACACCTATGGCGGCACCATCAGCGGCACCGGCGCGGTGACCCAATCCGGCACCGGCACCCTCACGCTCTCGGGCGCGAACACCTACACCGGGCCCACCACGGTCGAAGCGGGCATCCTCAACCTGACCGGCTCGCTGACCAGCGAAGTGACGGCGGCCGGCGGCACGGTTTTGACCGGTTCGGGAAGCAGCACCGGCAGCCTGACCATGGCGGCCGGTACGTCCTTCGGAATCAGCGGCACAAACGGCACGAATTTCAACGGAGTCACGCTTTCCGGCACCACCTATGTTGAGTTCCTCACCGCCCCGGTCGAATCGACGGTTTACGACGTGGTCGCCTACGGCGCGGGCGGGATCACGAATTTCGGCAGTCTTAGCCCGCTGGCGCGCGGCACTTTGGCTGACGACACGGTGAACCAAAAGGTTATTTTCACCGCAGATGCTGCGGGCACACGCATCTGGAACACGGTTGACGGCACCTGGAACCGTCTAGGCACTCTCACCAACTGGGCCGGGGGAGATCAGGTCTATTACAACGGCGACACGCCGATCTTCGGCGATATCGCATCCGATGCGACCATCACGCTTGAAGGCACGCTGTTCCCCGGAAATGATGTGCTTGTCTCCAACTCCGCGAACACCTACACCTTTAGCGGCGACGGAGTGATAGGCGGGACAACGGGGCTGACGAAAAGCGGAGCAGGCACGCTGGTCATCGCCAATGCGAACACCTACTCGGGAACGACCAGCATCACAGGCGGCACGCTCCAGATCGGTGATGGCGGCGCGGCCGGGTCCATCGCGGGCCCGATCGACAATAATGCGGCCCTGGTCTTTGACCGCTCGGATACGGCTGTGCACGCTGGAGCAATCAGCGGCACAGGCACCTTGACCCAACGCGGTGTCGGCACCCTTATCCTCTCGGGAAACAACAGCCATTCGGGCGACACCACGGTCAGTGCCGGCACCCTGCAACTCGGCAGCCAGACCGCCGCCGGAACCAGCCTGATCGTCCTCGGCGATGCCGACACCGGAGCGGGCGATGTCCGGCTCACCCTTGGCCCGAACATCGATCGCTCAGGGTTCACAAACGACATTCTTGTCGCCAACCAGGGTTCGGGAAGCGCCACGATCAAATGGATCGAGACAGGCAATGCCTCCTCCAGCGGTTCCGGGACCATCACGCTTGACCGGGACACGGTGTTTGATGCGACCGAGGTCGGCGGAACGGGAGCCAACCGCTATCTGTTGTTCAATCACGCGCTATCCGGCGCGGGGGACATCACGCTCACTGCAACCAACGGAACCCGCATCCTGCTGGAAGGTGAATCCCCGGGATACACCGGAAACATCACCCTTCAGAGCGGAGCGATCTTCGAGCCACGGGACACACTTTCGTCCACCAACGGCAATGACATCACCGTTGAAAGCGGCGGGCAGTTGCGAATCCAATTTGACGCCACCAGCATCGGCGGGCTCAACGGCGCAGGCCAGGTCAGGGCAGAGAGTAGCAATGGGGACCTCACCGTCGGAGTGGGCGATGCAGACGGCGACTTCAGCGGCACGATTTCCCAAGCGTCCGGCCGCACGCTATCCTTGACGAAAACCGGCACGGGAACGCAAACCCTTGGCGGCTCCAGCAACTACACTGGCAATACCGTGGTGGCAGCCGGTGTGCTGGTCGTCAATGGCTCTCTTGGGGCGACCCAAACCACGGTCGAATCCGGCGCGGTCTTGGCGGGTAACGGAACTCTGGGTGGGCCAGTGAATGTGCTGGGCGGCGGCGGCGTGTCGCCGGGCAACAGCATCGGCAGCCTGGCGATGGGCAGCCTTTCGATGGCGGCTGGCTCGACCTATGTCTTTCAAGCGCAGGATACCTCCGCCGCGGGCGCCGATCTGCTGGTGGTCGGCAGCCTGGCGCTGGCCGGTGTCAGTCTCGACCTCACCGCAGCCAATCTCGATGCCGCCAACTGGAATGTCGGCGACCGGCTTACCCTGATCAGCTACGCCGGCGATGCCCTTACCGGCGGATTTGCCGGATTTGACGACAACAGCTCCTATCTGTTTGGAGCCAACGAGTGGTTGTTCCGATATGCTGACCACACAGCAGGTGCCAATTTCCTTGCGGAGGCGACTGGCGATCAGTTTGTGACGATGACAATGATTCCGGAGCCGAGTGCTGCCATGATCAGTTTGCTTGGGATCCTGTTTCTGCTGCGCCGCCGCAGGGCCTGATACCCCCCGGCAGATGCCTGATGGTTTGCAGTGCAGGCCGCCTTGCATTTGACCTACATTGATGAGTTTCAAAACAGAGAAAGTGAACCGCTGTCCGGGGATTCCTCAGACCGGGGCGGTCCTTCCTCCCGGTTCCGGCGTTGCTCGTCGGTTGTAAATCCCAATTCACGTCCTCCTCGCGCCATGAACCCGCAAAACCTCCCCGATCCCTGATATGACATTTTCCCGGCGGACCACCAAACTCGCAAACTGCGTTTCATGGTATCACATCAGGAGTATGGTCGGGCGTACATGTCCGGCGCGGATCGCATCGGGTTCCGGATCCCCTGGGTTTGCACTGGTTGTGACCATGGCGTTGCTGGCATTGTTGGCGTTGCTTGCCGTCGGGCTGCTTCAGCTCGGTGCGGCGAGCCGTCATTCCTCCGGGCAGGCGCTTTTGGCCACTGAGGCCCGTGCCAATGCTCGGCTTGCGCTCATGATGGCTGTCGCCCAGCTACAGCAGGAACTTGGCCCGGATCAAAGGATTAGCGCCACGGCCGGTATGCTCGATGAAAATCCAACGACGAGCCGTTTTGAAGGTGTGGCCCAACCCCGCTGGACCGGAGTATGGCGTGCCGCAGAGTCCCAGGTTGCCGATGGAACGCTGGACCGGCCATCGTATGACAAGTCTGGCGCTTTCCGCCGTTGGCTGGTTTCAGGCGATCCTGCCTGGCTGGGATCTCAGGAATTGGCGGCAAGCGGCGCCCCCTCCAATCACGAAACGGTCGGTCTCGTCGCCTCGGGGGCGCAGCCCGGCGATCAGCGCGAAGTGCGCGTGCCGGTAATGAGCGTCCCGCGCGCGGGTTTCGCTTGGTGGACATCGGATGACGGCGTGAAAGCGACTTTACGGCCCGGCGAACTCCACGATCCCAGCTCGGTCGGCGAGACGCTGCTGACACTGCGCAGGGCAAATTCCGACGGCCACCAGCTTGTCGATCCACGCATTCCAAGCCGCCACGATGGCCTCGATTCGCGCCTGGCAAGCCTTCCATCGGTCGATGTCGCCAGCTCCTATGAAAACGGTTTGCCTTTGGTTTCCGATGAAATGTTTCATGATCTGACCGTCCGCAGTGATGTCCTCGCCGTTGATGTGACCACCGGTGGCTTTCGCCGATGCCTTAACCTGTGGGTTGACTGGCTCCAAGCGCAGGCTCCCCTCCGCCGCCAGCGCGAGGGAACTCTCGGCATGCTGCACAGCCGGACGGCTGACTATCGTATTTTCTCCTGGGACCAGCTACGCAACTATCTTGCCATTGGTCGCGACGGTGGCATGCTCACCATCGATCGCAGCACCGGCAGGCCCTTGATCCGATCTCACAAGCAGGGAGGATTCGCCGGGACAAACGGCGAACCGGAGTGGAATCCGAGCATCAGCGAGGAAAGGTTCCGGATCCAGCCTGTGGTACAGAAAATGGGGTATGTGATTAGCTATTCAACCGAGCGCATCAGCTCGCCCCCCGATCCCACCAGGCCTTTTGCGCTGAGGTTCTACATCTATCCGATGGCTGTTTTGTGGAACCCATATAACGTCGATCTTGAGGTTCCCGAGTTTTGTGTCCATGCGTTCTGCCCGCTCGTGTTCACGATTGATGGCGGTGCCCCCGGAACGACAGTAGTGGACCTCACCCGAAACTCTTCGGCAATTCTTTTTGGCTTCGGACCGGAAGCCGGGGGGGCGCAGCGGCCTGGCAGGATAGTCATCCCCGCCGGGGCATCGCGTGCCCTCTATCCGCAAGTCGTCCGCTGGCAGCAATATCCGGAAGAGCATCGCCACCGGCGATTCCGCTCGCATTACTATTTCTGGGCTGGCGCGGGCGGTTTTTCTCTCGGTGACTCGAATTTCGGCGGCGTGCTCAAAAATCTGCGTGGATCAAGTGAAGTCTCCAGCTTCGTTTCCATTCCGAGCGCCGAAATTTTCGGGGCGACCGACGAGCTATTGCGCATCGGGGTCACACCATCGTCTCAGGGGGCTTACTTTACCTATGGATTGGACGCCACCCATACGGATTGGTGGGGCAACAACGGGCCTGGCGCGGACAATGCCACAACACTGCGACAGTTCGGCTATACCTCGCACGCTAGGTTCAGAATCGAAGCTGACGGCAGCACGCCGCAGATCAGCCTGGTTCCCGCATCGGAGGTGCCAGCTCGAACTTTCGGGCAGCTCGAGGGGCGGCCGACGCCGCTGCTCTATTACGAGGTCTACCGGAAGGCGGCCGACGAGGATCTGTTTCCGGCCAAGCATCATTCGTACTCCGTCGTCGGCAATCCGATCCACGCGCAGACCGGCCGCGATCTAGGCAACACCGACACCGTCACCCCGTGGTTTGAGAGCGCATATACCTTCCGCTTCGAGGCCGTGAATTCATGGTTTGACGTTACCAGGACCTTCCAGATGCCACCAGACCGGGATGACCGGATCTACTTCGGAGCCAGTTACTCGCCGCAGGGGCAGCTCAATGTGGTAAACCAGGAGATTTTACTTTCTCCCATCGTTTCCCTTGCTCAACTCCAGCACCTGCCGTTGTTTGATTATCGCCCGACCTACGATCCCAGAGCCGCAGCAGGAAGCACAGTCCATTATCGTGGCGATTGGGGGTTTCACATGGGGCGGGTTACCCAGTTTCCGCAAAGCCATGCGATCGGGAACTCCTATGCCAGCCCGGGAATCCGGCCTGAACGAATCAGCCAGCGGGGCTGGCGTTATCGATTCACTGTGGAGGTTGATGGTCTCGATCATCTGCGCGTCGACCGCTCCTACATTGCTAATTCGCTGTTATGGGATTCCTGGTTTTGCTCAACGATTGCGGAGCAAGGAGGAGCGATGCTCGCCGGAGTGCCGCCGAAACGCAGCGCGCGGCAGGTTGCTGAGGATTTTTTTGGCGGGGTCTCGGCGCTTCCGAACGATGCGTTCAAGGTCGCACCCGGCCGGCATCATGCGGGGGTTTTGAATGGCATGTTCGATTCAAGAGGAAATCCCACCCGCGACGCCCACACGCGCATTGCCGAATCCCTCCTCGTCGAGGGTGGGTTCAACGTCAATTCGGTGTCGGAAACCGCCTGGGCTCATTTTCTCTCCAACTTGCTTTCCCGGCCAATGGTGGTGATGGACTCGGAGACTGGCAGGGAAAGGCCGCAGGTAATCAGCCCCGCAGAAGACTCCTTTCTGGTGTCGCGCTTCACCATGGCGGGCGCACCACCTGCCGAGCGGGCTCAGGGAAAGGAGCGCGAGGATCGGTACTGGAGTGGCTCACGAGAGATCAGCGAGGAACAGATCGGGGAACTGGCCGCAGCCATCGTTCGGCAGGTTAAGCAGAGAGGGCCATTTCTGTCTCTTTCGGAATTCGTCAACCGCCGCCTGACCGCCGACCCGGAACTTGCGATCAGCGGCGCGCTGCAATCCGCGCTCGACGATCCGGAGGTTTCCATTAACGCCCCGTTCCGAGGAGACATGCTGGACGCCAATCCGGCGACTCCAGCCGGTCGCCCCAACTATCACTTTCCGGAAGCTGCGGCCGGCCCTCGCCGCCAGGGAATCGCGGGATACGTGACCCAAGCCGACCTGCTGCAATCCATTGGCCCCGCTCTGACGCCGCGTTCGGATACCTTTACGGTCCGCGCAATGGGTGAGGTGCGGGACGAGGGCGGCAGGGTCCTGGCGCGGGCATGGTGCGAAGCGGTCGTCCAACGCACAGCGGAGTATGTAGATCCCGCCAACCCTGCCGGCGAGGCAACCGCAGCACTCAACGGGATCAACTCTCGCTTTGGTCGCCGTTTTGACATTGTTTCCTTCCGCTGGCTCTCTCCCTGGGAGGTGGAATCATGAGCGCGAGAAAATCTGCCATAAGATGGGGCGCAAGGTCATGCTTGGAGGCGTGGATTTGTCCGTTGTGGACGCGCTTGTTTATGGGAGTGATGGCTGCCATTGGGTTGTTTGGGGTAGGCTGGGCGGGCGCTGAGGAGTCGTCATCCGCCACCATCCGGCTGTTGGCATTCAGCCGGGTCGGTGAGGAAACCGAGGTCATCGTGAGCGGCCCTGGAGGCACGCAGATCGGGGATACGCCGCTGAATCTACCGACCCGTCAGCTCTCGCAGCCCTTGGTCGTGCAAATGCGCCGGCTTGAATTTCGTTCGGCGGCCGAGCCTTCACAGATTCTCGGGCGCACCGAGTTGCCAGCCGGTGGCAACAGCTTCATTCTGGTGTTTTTCCCGAGGGACGCGGCTGGCGCTGATCCCTACCGGGTCGAGGCATTGGCGCTGCCGGATTCAGGGTTCGCCTCCGGCGATTACGCGTTTGCCAATTTCAGCGGTAACCCGGTGGGCTGCGTGGTCGGTGAGAGAAATTTCGTCGCCGCCCCGGGGAAGCTCGCCATTTACCGTCCGATGTTGGGTGCCCAAGCTGCTGGCAATCAAGCCATCGTTTGCTACGAGCAAATCGAGGGGCAATGGGAAACCACCCCGTTTTTTTCCAGCCGAATTATTGTCCAGGATGGCGTGCGTAACCTGATCCTGATCTTCCGCAATCCCGACACCGGGAGAATCGACTTCCGGGGAATCGCCGATTTCATCGAAACGGAAAGGTGACCCATTCCGCACACTGCTTCGACGTTTGAAATTTTCTCGGAGAAAGAACGGAACGCAGGAGCCGGTTGAACTTGGTATGCTTAAGCGGTCATGAAACACAACCCCACTTTGCTCGCCGCCCTGTGCGGCATCCTTCTGGCATCCCCCACACACGGCGGAGTCGTCGGAATCGATGCCAACGGAACCGACACCTCACCCGGCGTACTGGATCCGCAATCACGCCAATGGACCGCGATCAATTCATCGTTCGCCCTGGATACCATGAACGTCACCAGCTCGATCTCGGGCGGTGCGAATGGCTCCCTTGCCGCTCCCCTGCCAATTTTTTCCAATTACCGGCACAACGGAGGCAACAGCACGATCACCGTAACCCTGAACGGGCTTGATGACTCGCAAACCTACAACTTGGCGGTCATGATGGGGCAGAATGGCTTCGGCGGCCGCGGCGGCACGGCAACAGTCACCACCGCCGGGGCCAGCAACCCGCCGCCCGCCAGCACCAAGCCGGCCCTTCCCATCGACACCTTTGTCGAGGGAGCCGGGGGGAACTATGTACTTTTCGAGGGCCTGACCACCGGCACCACTCCCGGTCAGATCACCTTCACCGTGACCAACGGCGCGGATGGAATCGGCATATTCAACGGCTTTGAAATCCAGAACATCGACCCGAATCCGGGCATCCGTGGGCCGGAGTCGGTGAGTGGCTCATGCAATGGCGAGCCAATCTCACTGGTCGTCAACGTCATCAATACGGCAGACATTGATTATGCGGTGACGGGCACCTCGTACGCGGGGGCCAACGCAGCCGAATTCAGCGACACCACCAGCACCCCGCTCACCGTGCCTGCCGGCGGATCCGCGCAGATCGTGGTGGACTTCACGCCGACCACCGGTGGCACCGCGACTGCCACCCTAGCCTTGGCGACCGACGACCCGGAACGACCGAGTGTCGATGTGCCATTGTCGGTGGCCGTCCAGGATCCGGCGGTGTTCGTCAGTAGCGCAAATCTCGATTTCGGCTCGTTCATTGTACCACCGGGTCCTACTTCCGCCGTGTTTGAAATCGATAACTTCGGGTTCACCACAGCGCTCACGCTTGGCAATCCGCAAATCACCGGGACCGGCGCGGCGGCTTTCAGCGTGACCAGCCTGCCCGCATCAATCGCGGCCAATGACTTCGATGAGGTTGAAGTCACTTTTGATCCGGCGGTGCCGGGCGTCTATCAGGCCGAGCTTTCGCTCGACACCAACGACCCATTCAATCCGACGGTAACGGTGAACCTGAGCGGCATGGTGTTCGGCGGCGGCACTCCGAAGCTGCAATGGGGCTTCGATTTCACCTCAGGCACGGTCCAATCGAACGGCAGCTTGGTGCTCGACGACTCGGGATCGAACAACTTCGGCCTGCTCCTCGCCCCCGGTTCCGGAGTCGGAGGCACCTACACCGCCGACATCCCAACCGCTGGAAGCGGGGTCGGACAGGCACAGAACGTCACCGGCATTGGCTCGCTCGATGTCACCGGAGCGGTCGGCGTCAGCACTGGCAGCGGAGCGTTTAGCGGCCAATCCCCCAATGGACTCACCGCCGCGGAAATCGAGGCCGCCGGTGGTTTGACCTATGAGGTCTGGGTCAAGAATGTCAGTGCCGGCTCCGCCGCAAGAGCGTTTCTGGTGTCTCTTGGCGCAATGCACGGGATCGGGGTCCAACCCGGCATCGGGGTCCACTTTTTTTATGGTGATAACGGCAGCGTCTTCCTGGCACCACCCACGCCGGTCGATACCACCGAATGGACCCACGTCGCCGGTGTGATGGTGGTCAAGCCGGGGACCGGTGCCCGGGAATTCAGCCGGATCAGGCTCTATGTGAACGGTGTGCCTGTCGCGGAAAACCCCACCGGCAGGGTCTTTCCATGGTTCCTGACACGTGGTGCCGGCATCGGCAAACATCCGGTGGTCAATGCCAACCCTGCCGACGGTTTGATCTATGAACCACGCATCACGTTGGGCACGCTTACGCCCGCCGAGTTCACCGTGGTGGCTCCGGCGGCGGGAATTTTCGCGCCCACCGAAGTCGCAGCGACCACCAACGGCGGATTTCTTCCCATCGATATCGAGGTGGAAAACACTTCTGCCGCCGCACGCGCCCTAACTACCCCCACATTCTCCGGCCCTGGGGCGGAGTTTTTCTCCGTGTGGAATTTCCCCAGCATGTTGGCTCCGGGAGAGCGCGCTGTGATTGAAATTGATTTCGACGCCCAGGCATCCGGCGGCGGCACCTTCGCCCCCACCATGACCATCCACTCGGACGATCCCGTCCGCCCGGCCTTTGAGGTGGCGCTGACGGTCGAGGTGTTTGACCCGGGGATGGTCCTCGCCACGTCCAGCCTCGATTTTGGTGCCTTAACCGGCCCGGGAACAGACACACGCAACATCCTGGTGACCAATACAGGCGGGAATCTCGACCTGGTTCTGAGCAATCCACAACTCACCGGCACCGGGGCCTCCGCCTACAATGTGACCCTGCCCGACCCGATCGCTCCTGGCGACAGTGGAGTAATCGAGGTCACTTTCCTGCTTGCCGCGATCGGCGACTTCCCGGCGGAGTTGGCATTCGACACCAATGATCCGTTCAATCCCTCCGCGACAGTGAATCTTACCGGCGAGGTGACAGCCCTGTTGGCCGGATACGCCGCATGGGCGGAACTATGGGTCGATGGCCAGGCGGCGGACCTCGATTTCGACCACGATGGCATTCCAAATGGCATCGAGTTTTTCATGGGCAATACCACGCCCGGGTTCACTCCGAATCCGCAGCCCGGCCCGGGCCGCACCATCACCTGGCCGAAAGGCGCGGACTATCCCGGAACCTATGGCACCGATTACCACCTCGAAACATCCGCCGACCTCGCCACTTGGGAAACTGTTCCCGGGGACCAGGTTACAATCGAAGATACAAGCATCAGCTATACGTTACCTTTGGAAGGACCCGTGAAGTTTGCAAGGCTTGTGGTGATCATACCGTAGTCTTCGGCGGACTTCAAAGGAATCAGCATTGGTTTCCGGGTTTCTCCATAATCCGGGCATTTTTCAACAATCCGCTCGTACACAATAAAAAACATGCCTACCCATATTACGCAAATAAAACAGGAATTTCGTTCGACTGATGTGATCAAAAGCCGGGTGGCTTCCGGCCTGATCTGGGCCGCATTTCTCTCGATGGCGGCCTCGCCCGCTGCGCAGGCTCAGAAGCCAATGTTCGATCCGGTAATCGACCGGCCCGACGCAGAGTGGTGCTATGCTGCAAAATCGACGACGGTGATCGGACTTCCCTTTGTTCCGGTACCGGTGCAGGTGACCTATGACGGGGCGATTTACACGCGGCACGCCGAGCTGGCGTTTTTCCATGGTGATCCACTGGAGCCCCTGATGGCACGCAACAAGACATTCCTCGAAGGCTGGATCCCGGTTGTTCAATACCAGTGGAGCCGGGGCGGGGTGGACTATCAGGTCGAAATGTTCAGCGCCGAGCTTCCCGAGCTGGGTCGTGGAAATCTGGTGCAGTTCGCCCGCCTCACCATGGAAAATCCGGGAACCACACCCGTGACCGGGGTGGTGGCCGCAGGGCTCCGGGGCACCGCCGGGCATTTCCGCCTCGGGCCGGTGCGCCCGCCGGTGGCGCCGCTCACCCGGTTTTCCATGGAGGATCACCGCGTCCTTCGTGATGGAAGTCTGGTCTATGCGTTCGCCGAAGGAGCCGATCTCCTCGCCGTGCCCGATGCTCCGTATTCGGAACCATACACGGCGGTTGAGCATGCCCTGACCGATCGCGCCGAAACCGCGCTGGCGGTATTCCGCCGGACGCTTCAACCCGGTGAACGGTTTTCTGCGGAATTCGCCATGCCTCGCGTGCCACTTTCCGATCCAGCGCTTTTCGAAACCATCCTGCCATCGGACTATGATCGCCATCGGGCCGATGTCATCCGATTCTGGAATGATACCCTCGGCGATACCGCATTCGAGATTCCGGAAGCGCGTGTTCAGGATTCCTACCGCGCGTCCCTAGTCCATCTTCTGTTGGCCAGTCGCGACAATGGTGGCAAACGCCAGGGCAGCGGCCTGCCCTACGACGACCTTTTTCTGAACGACTACATGGACATGCTGACAGCCTATATCACCGCCGGGCTGCATGAATTGACTGAGCCGAATGTGGACTGGCTGCAGCGCAAGCAGCACGAGTCGGGCATGTTCATGGACGTGCACAACCGCGGGCGGACCGACTTCGTCACCTCGCACGGGCAGGGGGTCTACGCGCTGGCATATCCGGCGCTGGTCACGCGTGATCTCGACTACGCCCGGCGCGTTTATCCCACCATCCGCAAGGGTGCGGAGTTCATTATCAACGACCATCGGAATCACAACGAACACGGTTTGCTTCGTCCGTCTGTTCCCTACGATGCGCCGATGCTCACCGGGTATCACACCTGCCACAACTTGTTCGCTCTCACTGCATTAAGGGCGTCGATCCGGGTTGCGCGCCTGCTGAACGAGACCGCCGATGCTGAAGAGTGGGCCGGGGCCGAGAAGACCTACCGCGAGGCCATCCTTCGCGCCATCGAGCACACCTTTGAAAAAGAAGGTTACATCCACCCGGCGTTGTATGATTGGACCGCCGGCATGGTACAGGACAATCCAGCGCTCGGGGTGAATGATTTTCCCGCCCAGGACTGGGAGAACAACCTGCTGGTGTATCCGACCGAGTTGCTGGAACCCGACGACCCACGAGTGGCGGTTACGCTCGAAACCATCCGCAGCCGCAAATACCGGGAGGGCGTGATGAGCTACCGCAACGGCATGCACATCCACCAGTATGTCACACTCAACCAGGCACAACAATATCGGGCCATTGGCGACCAGCGGCATGCCTTGCTCGACTTGTATCATGTGCTTCTGCACAATGGATCGACGCATGAGGGATTTGAGAATCTGGTCGACCCATGGTCAACCCGCACGCCGGCCGCGAATTGTCCTCCGCCACACGCCTGGGCCGCCGCCAAGATTGCGCTGTTCATCCGCAACATGATGGTCTGCGAATATGGCGGCCAAATGGGCCTATACGAAGATCAGCGCGAACTACATCTGTTCGGCCTTGTTTCGCCCTATTGGGTGAAACCCGGCCAGCGCGTCGCCATTCACAATGCACCCACGGAGATGGGGCCGCTGTCCGCATCGCTGACCTTCAGCGATACTGGCGCAGCGCTTGCCGTCGAGCCACAGTTCCACACCGCCCCTCGCTATCTTGTGGTGCCGGTTCCCTACCATGTTCAATTGGAGAATTTCACGTCAGACGCCCGGGAAAGCTTTGAGCGCGACGGTATGGTCTATTTCAGCCCCGATGTGACTCGCGCCGACTTTGTTTGGAACGAGCGCCCGGCAGTGCATGAAGGGAATTTCCAGGACATCCTCAAAGGCTACCGCAGCGAGTTTGGATTCATTGTCAAGGACCGCAACTATGACCCTGCACGGGCCGGGCAGCCATTCCTGCTCGACGACGAAAAAGAACATCCGCCTGAGCCCCTGAGCTTCGATTTGGTGCGGCGCGC
>SLCJ01000003.1 GCA_007125835.1 Verrucomicrobiales bacterium
GCATCGCCGGAAAATCCGGCACCCGCACCCGCGATCAACGACACATCCCCGAGGTAGGCACCATCGTGCTGGCCCGCAAAACCCGGTGCTTTGTTCGAAATCCCGACCGTGCCGGTTTCCTCGAAGTCATAATAGGCGACCAGATCGTCCAGGCTCAGAAACTGTGCTTGAACCAACGGCGTGCCACAGAGACCGAGAAGAAGCAGACCGGAAATCGAGAATCGAAGTTTGGCAAGGGAAGAGGATTTCATGATGGATATTCGAGTGCGAGTTTTCACAAAGCAACATTTTTGCAGGTTTTCACGGGAAAGGCAAGTTAAATCGCAAAATTTTTCAATTTTGTTTCTTTTCTTGCGACAGGGTCGCGATATGACCGGAAATCGGATTTCAGGCCGCTTGATAAGGTCTTCCGGTGCCTGATTGCCAGAGGCCTTCGATCTCTTCGAGGGATCTGCCCTTGGTTGCGGGGACAAATTTCCAGAAGAACAGGGTGGCTACCAAGCAGATTACCGCTGCGGTGAAGAAGCCAGTGTGCATTCCGAAACTGGCGACATACCCGGGAAACGCGAAGGCGGCAAACATGCCGCGCCAAACCTCTCCGACGAGGATCATGTGCAGGACTCCGCCGACGACGAACGCTTCGGGATTGGATTGGGCGTGGTGCATGATCCACAGCTTCGATATGCAGGTCACTGAGGGAAAATTGTTCCGCGACCCGCCCGACGGTGCCGGAGATCACCGCAGTGTCGAAACCGAAGAGCAGGCCGCCGAGTGATGCGACCATGCAAATAAAGGCCAGCTAAGTGCGGGAAGAACGATGCTTCATACCCATACCTGACATTTTGCTGCGGGCAGTTGTCAGGGTGAGGTTCCTGCAAAAGCCTTTACAAAGAAACGGGGTTCGTCCGGGGTGGTAACAATCAGCGGCATCGGCGTGTTGCTATCAAAATTGACGGGAGGCGATAAGGGCGTGAATTCCACGAGATCGGTGGATCCGCGAAGATGATAGATTCGGCCGGCGGAGATGGCGCCGAAGCGAATGCTCATCTCCCGGTTTGCCCGGTTGAAGTTTTCCACCATCAGTCGCGGTGGACTATCGTCCACATCGGCAGCGAGCAAAATGTGGTAGTGGTTCGCGATTTCCCGCCCGTCGTAAGATGCACCTGCCAGATCGTAGATGGCGAGTTCGTCGATCTGTCCGGTCATCGGTTGGCTGGCATTCACCGCCGGCGAGCCGACACCGAGCACCGGCAGCCGCCATGGCCGGGAACCTGGAAACGTTCCGGCCGGCTCGCCGTCGAGATAGATGCTGTGCGTGTTGGCGGCGACATTCACCTCCATGACGACATGATGCCATGCCATGTCGGCGAGGGTGGCGGGGCCGGTGTTGCCGGTGCGGCCGCCGGCTGCGAAAAACCCTTCGAGGTTCGGGTTGAAGCCGTGGATCAGGGCCGGTGAGTTGCCGAGGATCCCGCCGTCGAAGCCTTCGAGCAGATAGGCGCTGGCGGCGGCATCGGTGAGGCGCACCCAGAATTCCACCGCGTAGTGGTCGTAGCTTCCCACGGACGCATTAAGTGCGTTAGAAAAAAACCGGCTGCCGGCCACGCCGTCGAAATCCGCGGCCATGCCCAGCCCGAGATCGCTGGTGACGCGGTCGGCCCCGCCCTGCGGTGTAAGTTGGTTGGCGTCCTGAGCGGAGATGAGGTCGGCGGCGGGGCCGGACTCCTCGTCAAACGTCCAATAGAACACGGGATTGCGATCCAGCACCGCGCGCCGGTAAGCACTCGCCGATCCCTCTAGGGGCGGCAGTTCATGGGGCGGTGGCAGCTCGGGATTGACGACAATCTCATCGACAAACATCCAAGCCTGATTTCCGGCGGCGTGGAGGCCTGCCGGAATCGTTCCGAGATTGATGAGGCGCACTCGGATATGGCGGGCCGTAACGCCATCCAACGCATCACTGAGCAGCAGCTCGCGTGCCACACCGGCCTGCCCAGGTTGCCGTTCCGGCGTCACTTCCGCTACCTGGGTGAACGTCATTCCATCGTTGGAGACCGAAAATTCGACGCGCGTCGGCAGGTAAATACCGAGCTGTGTGGATTGCAGAGCACTTGCCCCGAGCAGGGAGATTTCCTTGGTTTCCCCGAGATCGATCGTCGCGGTCTGATCGACACCTTCGAACCCAAGCCAGGCAGGCGACTGATGACTATTGGGTCCGCGGCGGCCGTCTACCAGACCCGATGCCCCCCAACCAGGATAGCGGGGGTCGATGGGCGAGGCCAGTTCAACGGCCGCGCCGATGGCTGCATGATTGATCTCCTCTCCCATGGCATCGGCGATCGCGTGATCAGGCAGCATTTGCGGGCGCAGGGTATCGAAGTAGTTTTCGATTCCCGGGCGGTCGAGCAAGTCCCACAGCGAAGTGTCCATCTGGCGCATGGCAAGTACTGAGACGATCCAGCCTTGAGTCCAGCCGCTTTCGATGGCCCAGGCGCCCCAGCCGTGGTCGGCATTCGATCCCCAGGCCTCCCAGCGGTTGTAATCGAACACGCGGAACCATCCACCGTCGAGGGAGGGTTGCGTTTCCGAGCGGATTTGGATGCGGCAGAGAAACTCGGCCAGTTTGTTTTCCGCAGCTCGGATCGCCGGGTCGCCGGTAGCCTCCGCCGCCTCGCGCAGCGCGAGGAAGGCGAAATTCGTGGTGTAGAGCATGTCGGCGACCGGGTCGCCGTTCTGTTGGATGAGCGGGGCCTCGCCGGTGCCGTAGGCGGCGTTGGAAGACGGCTGGGGAAACATTCCCTGGCCGGGCGGGCCGAGTTCCTCGCGGATCGCGCCGTTTTCCTGTTGCAGGGATAACAACCCGTCCACCGCGGTTTGCAGCCACTGGCGGTGTTCGGGCGTGTCGTTGACGCGCACCAGCCAGGCCAGCGGCAGCAGGATGCGTGCGCGTTCCTGGGCCAGGCCGTTGGTCCAGCGCAGGCCGTCGGGGTATTGAGCCATGGTCATGCGCAGGGCGGTGGCGGCGCGCTCGTAGAACATTTCGAAGCCGGTGCGGTGATAGGCCCAGAGATAGCAGGCCCACAGCCACGATTCCATGTGGGGCGAGTAGCTGGTGTTCCAGCGTTCAAAAAACGGCTGCCAGCCTTGGGAGGCGAGGGCAGGCATGTCGATGCGGTCGCTGCGGAACCCGAGCTGGCCGGCGGTGCGCAAATTGCCCAGCAGGCACATCATCATCGCCTCGTCCCAGCGGTCGTCGTCCAACATCGCCGCAGTGGCCGCCGTGCTCATCAACAGCCGCGCGTTGTCATCGCCGTAGTTCGCCGTCAGCCATGCGCCCGACTGGATGCCCCAGGCGACCAAACCGTAAGCGCCGTGATTTGGATCGCCGCGCCCGCCCTTGCGGGCATCGGATTCGAACAGATAGAAATCGAGCA
>SLCJ01000098.1 GCA_007125835.1 Verrucomicrobiales bacterium
AATGGACGGGCGGCGCGTCGCGGGCGATCCAGGCGAGTGCCACGGCGGGGAGGGCGGCTGCCGCGAGCAGGGTGCCGCGTGCCACTGGCCCGCCACGCAGGAAAGGCATGACGAGAGCCAGGACAATGGGCAGCAGAAATGTGAGAAGCCAGATCATGGGGTGGTTGCGGGGTACCAGGTGTCGGCGATGGCAGTGGCCCAGGCGAGGATGCTCCATCCGGTGGCGGCGAACAGCCCGAGCAGCAGCGACAGAAGGCCGGCCACCAACGTGGGGACCAGCAGCATCCATGGAGCTTCGCCCCACTTGGCCGGGCGGTGGGTTTTCCACTCCTGTTTGGCGGGGCGCAGCCAGGCGGCATGAAGGATGGGCAGGAAGTAGGCGGCATTGAGCGCACTGCTGGCCATCAGGATCAGGATGATCCAGCCGTCGCCGGTTTGCAGTCCGCCGAGGCCGAGCATCCACTTGGTGATGAATCCGGCGACCGGCGGCATGCCGATCATGCCGAGCGCGCCGATGGTGAAGGCACCCATGGTCAGGGGCATGCGGCGGCCGATGCCGTCCAGCTCGCTTACCTTGTGGATTTTCAGTGTCTCGGCCAGATTGCCGGCGCAGAAGAACAGGGTGATTTTCATTACTCCCTGATGCACGAGGTGGACGAGCGCGGCGGCTGTGGCCAGCGTGCCGGGAATGGCCACGCCAAGGGCGATGTAGGAAAGCTGGCTGACGGTGGAATAGGCAAGGCGGCGCTTGATGTTGTCCTGGGTCAGTGCCCGCAACGATCCGTAAATGATGGTGATGGCGGCGATCACGGCGAGTGGTTCGAGCAGCGACAGCTCACGCGCCAGGCCAATGCCGAAGACATCGTAGACAATCCGCACCACTCCGAAAGCACCGGCCTTGACCACTGCCACGGCGTGCAGCAAAGCACTGACTGGAGCGGGGGCCACCATGGCCACCGGCAGCCACCCATGCAGCGGCACCAGGGCGGCTTTCACGCCGAGGCCAAGGATCAGCACCCAGAACAGCAGGTGCAAGGTGGCCACCGACTCCGGTGCCAGGGCCGCCAGCCGCTCCGTGTCGCCGAAATCAGCGGGCCCGGTGAGCACAAACAACCACACGACACCGACAAACAAAACTGTGCCGCCGCCGATGGTATACCACAGGTAGGTGCGTCCGGCCTGAAGCGCTTCCGGTGTGCCGCGATGGACCACCAGCGGATAAGTGGCCAGGGTGAGGAATTCATAGAAGATGAAGAATGTGACCACGTTGCCCGCCAGGGCGATGCCGGTGCTTGCCGTCACACAGAGGCTGAAGAATCCGAAGAAGCGCCGCCGGAACGGCGATCCCTCAAGATAGCCGATGGCATAGATGGTGGTGACGAGCCACAGCACGCTGGAGAGCGAGGCAAACAGCAGGGCCGGGCCGTCGGCATTGAGGCGGAATACGAGGTCGGCGCCGATGTCGTAGCGGAGCTCGTGTTCGAGGCCCTGGAGCGAGCGCCAGATCACCACGCCGACCAGAACGACCTTGGCCGCGGCTCCTGATAGGTTGAGCACGGAGCGCGTGGTGGCGCGCCTCTCGGGCACGAAGAAAATGAGGATGCCCGGGATCAGCGAACTGGCGACGATCGCCAGCGGAAGGAATTGGCCCATGGTCATGGCTGACTCCTTTCTCCGGGTGGGCTGGGTGGATCCGGCGGATCATCGGGCGGATTTGGCAGATCGGTTGGACCCGACGGATCGGAAGGCGGCTCCACCAACTCGATGGCGGGTGCGTTGGCCGGTGCGATATCGAGCAGGCCGACGATTTCTTCGGCACGGAAGCCGATGGCGATCGCGCCGATGCCCAGAGCCAGGGCGGCGACTTCGAGGATTTTGGGCACGGGGCGCGCCGCTTCGCTGGGTTCTACCGGAGCGGGGGCAAAGGCGATGCGCAGCACCATGAACACGTAGCCAGCGGTGAGGAAGCTGGCCCACACCACAATCAGCGCCCACCACCACTGGCCGCTGGCGAAGGCGGCCTTGAGCAGCATCCATTTGGCTACAAAACCACCGCTGGGGGGCAGACCGATCAAGCTGATGCCGGCCAGGGCGAAGGCAAAGGTGGCCATGGGCAGGCGACTGACCATGTTGAGCATCGAGTCGCGGCGGTCGTGGCCGGTGGCGAGGGCGAATACGCCGAGGGAGAGAAACATCGCCGCTTTCGCAAATCCGTGGGCAAGCACCTGATAGACGCCGGCGGTCCAGGCCGGAGCGAGCCATGCCGCGCCAGCCGGGGCGGCGGTGATCAGCGGCAGCATGATGAAAAGAAATCCAATCTGGCCGACGGTGGAGTGCGCCGCCATTTTCTTCAAATGCTCCTGCCGCAGGGCCTGATAGGATCCCCACACGGCGGCGCATCCACCGAGGATGCCCAGCGCGAGAGCGGCGGACATCGTGGTCAGGCTGGCAAACGAACCGGTCCACAGACGGAGCATAAGGTAGAAGGCTGTTTTCACCACCAGCGCGGAGAGAATCGCGCTCACCGGGGGGTCGGCCGAGGCGTGGGCGGGGGGCAGCCAGAAGTGGAGGGGAAACAGGGCGGCCTTGATCCACAAGCCCACAAGGATCAACGCGAAGGCCACCGCCGTGGTATGCGATGTTTCCACGCGTTCGCCGAGGAGGGTCAGGTCGAGGGTGGCGTAGGATCCATAGAAAAGGGCGACGCCGAAAAGAAAGGCCCCGGACCCGGCCAACGCGGCGAGCAGGTAACGCAGCCCTGCTACCATAGCCGCCGGGCGGCCGGAAAGAATGGCCAGTGCCACGGCCGCCAGTCCGATGATCTCCATCACCACGTAGAGGTTGAACAAGTCGTGGGACAGGTAGAGGCCGTTCATGCCGGCCCAGAGAAACATCCACAGCGGCCAGAAAAGCGGGCTTGTGCCGCCTTTCCCATCAGGCATTTTCTGTGCGGCGGCTGCATAGAGACCGACGGGCAGGCCGACCAGGGCGGTGAGGATGAGGAAAAGGAAGGCGAGGCCGTCAAGGTGCAGGCGGATGCCCAGCGGTGGCTCCCAGCCACCCAAAAGGTGGTAGGTGGAGCCACCTCCCGCCACCAGAGGGCCGAGCAGGCCCACCGCCGCGCAGGTGGCAAACGAGAAGATGATGCCGGCGGCGGCGCGGTGACGCGCGGGGAGAAAGAGCGTGACCAGCACCCCCAGCAGCGGTGCCAACACGGTCAAGGAGATGAGGTTAGCCACGACCCCTCCTTTCCGGTTGCGGCGTCGGTGCCTTGGGTTTCATCGTGGTGGCGAAATCCGAGCGACCCGTGACGCGGGTGACGCGGCGCGCCAGGGCCAGGGCGAAGGCACAGGCGCTGACGCCGACAACGATCCCGGTGATGACCATGGCATGGGGCACCGGGTCGCCCGCGGTGCCGGAGTCGCGGTAACCC
>SLCJ01000045.1 GCA_007125835.1 Verrucomicrobiales bacterium
GCCGTGCGCGCCTCCTGCAATACCGACCGCTTCAAGCCCTCCGCCCGCAGCGCACGATACAAACCGAGGCACATCAGCAGCATGATCAACGTGAAAGGAAGCGCGCTGCTGATCGCCGCAGTTTGCAGCGCAGCCAAACCGCCTACCAGAAGCAGCACCGCAGCCACCGCTCCCTCACCAAAGGCCCAGAAAATCCGTTGCCAGACCGGTGAATCACCCTTGCCACCAGACGTCAGCATATCCACCACCAGCGACCCCGAATCCGACGAAGTCACGAAAAAGGTAACCACCAACAATGTCGCGAAAAGTGAGGTAACAGAGGCCAGCGGAAGATTCTCAAAAAAACGAAACAGCGCCACCGAGGTGTCCTCCGACACCGCATCCGCCAAGCTCTCAATCCCTTGATTCATGATCATGTGCAGCGCCGTGTCGCCGAAAAAGGTCATCCACATGAATGTGAAACCCACCGGCACGAAAAGCACCCCGCCCACAAACTCCCGGATCGTGCGGCCCCGGGAAACTCTGGCGATGAACATGCCGACAAAAGGTGCCCACGCAATCCACCACCCCCAGTAAAACAGCGTCCAGCCACCAATCCACTCATTCGGCTCATAGGCATAAAGATTGAAGGTCGTGCCGACAATGCCCGAGAGATAGGCGCCGGTGTTCTGCACCAGCGTCTGCAGGAGGAACACCGTGGGCCCGGCAATAAGCACAAACAAAAGGAGGCCCACCGCAAGTATGATATTCAACTCCGACAGCCGCCTGATCCCGGAATCCAACCCCATAACCACCGACACTGTCGCCAACACCGTGATTCCGGCAATCAGGCCCACCTGCACCCCGGTTCCGATCGGCACATTAAAAAGGTAGTTCAGCCCCGAATTGATCTGCACCACACCGATACCCAGCGATGTGGCCACGCCGAAAATCGTGCCCAGCACCGCAAAGGTGTCCACCGTGTGCCCGATCGGACCATAAATACGCTCGCCAATCAACGGATAGAGGGCCGACCGGATCGTCAAAGGCAGCCCGAGCCGGAAAGCAAAATAGGCCAGCGAAAGCGCCACCACCGCGTAAATCGCCCACGCGTGAATGCCCCAGTGGAAAAACGTGATCCGCATCGACTCACGGGCCGCCTCCGCCGTGGCCGGATCACCCACCGGCGGACTCACATAGTGCATCACCGGCTCCGCCACCCCGAAAAACAACAAGCCTATCCCCATGCCTGCGGAAAACAGCATCGCAAACCACGACAAATAACTAAAGTCGGGAACACTGTGCTCAGGCCCCAGGCGCACGCGCCCCAACGAGGACACAGCCAGAAAAACCACAAATACCACGAAAAACGCCACCGCCATGATGTAAAACCACCCGGCCTTATCGATCACCCATGCCTGCACGTTTGCGAAAACATTCCCTGCGACATCCGGCACAATCCCGGCAAAACCAACGATTAACACCACAAGTATTGCCGATGCCACAAACACCGGCGGATTGATCTTGCACTTGATTCCGAAAATTTTGTCTTTTGATATCATATGGAATAGGGAGAGGCAAAAAGTCGAGGGCCGGAGCGTGAACCGCAGCTCCCGGCACCCTTCAGATTTGAATTAGAAATAATATCCGAAATTGATGTTGAAGCGCTTCTGCCACTTGGCCGCTTCGTTGGCGCCCAAGCGATCACCAAAGGGGGCGTTTCAACCAACGAATTCATTGCCGTCGGACACCGCCATCTCGGTATACACATACCATTTTCCGCTCGCCCACGCCGCACCCGCCGTGATCATGTGGCTGTCATTGAATGATGAATCTCGCTTAAGCACCGCGCTCCATTCCACATAGGGGCGGACAGAGTCAAGCCAGCCGATTGACGGGGGCTCGTGGAGGTAACTCAGCGACACCGCCGGCACGAAGCCCTCGGCCGCTACCGCATTCGGAAAATCATACGCTCCCATGTCCACCAGCTTGTCAGTCACCCGGCCGTCGAACAACTCGTGCTCCTTCACCCGGAAACGATAGTAGCTGAGCTGACTGCCGAGAGTAACTGAGCCCACCCGATTGATCATGTGCGCGGCCGCAGCGTAATGAAGGCCGTCACCCTGCGGACCCGAACTCTTCAATCCCCCCACTCGCGCCGACACGCCCACATCCGTTGGGATCACCGCACCCTCCATAGTCCACACAAGCCTTGCGTTTCCCTGATGTTGTTGTCGATAGCCACTGCCCGTCTCGTTCACCACATCATAAGAATAGCGCGCGCTCTGCCGCGATCCACCACGCCACGAAAATTCGTCTCTGGCATAATAAGCCAGGTCCAAAGCAAGGGCATCCCATTCGCGGCTGTAGAGGATCCCGAGGTCCATGTTGTCGGCAAGGCCGAGGTAATAATGCTGGTCGAAAAACCAACTCCGTGAAACCCCGTAGGGACCAGCACCAAATGGGGCGCGATGCACACCCACCTTCACCATTGCGGCGTCGCCCACCTCACGGCCAAGCCAACCGGTGTGCAGCATGTTGTAGCCGTCATAGAATCGATACTCGGCGGCAGCACCCCATGGGTCGAGATCAAGCCCCAAGTTGATGCGGAAAGTGTCCAGCTCGAAATTCCCCCCCGATCCGCCGCGCGAAGGCCCGCCGGTACCTGCTGTGGGGTAGTCACCGAAAACATAGTTCGCTCGCAGCGCACCACCAACCTCCACCGGACCAATGCGGATTCCATCGGCACCGTTTTCCTCCAAAATGCCCTCCGCTCCGGCTGCGGCCGAAGCCGCACCAAAGAACAGACCCGCAGCCGACGCAAGGCAGGCAAACCTCGAATAACAGCTCAGTCGCTGCGAAAAACCGAAACGGCGGACGCCGCCCACACCCTGTTGATGCCTCTGAAATTCAATCATCTGCCATTACTTACAGCCCGAGCAAAACATGTCAACGCCTAATTTTTCTAACTCATAATTTATTTTTTGTTATATAATCCGCGCCCATCCCCGGCGCTATGGTCTCCCGCTTCAAGTCATGCTTCTAACATCTTCGAACAAGTCTAAAATTTGCCCGCCAATATTTACTCACCAAAAAATTCCGCCTAAAAATCCTCTCGAAATCGCCCCCTCGGGCCCGGCAGGAAAATTCCGCCGAACCATATACGTCCAAAAGCCTTTGGCACTGCCAATAGCGTGTCACCCCAGCCAACAACCTGCTCCCAACAGCCAATAAAACCGGACCGGAAAAATCGATGTCGAAATCGGGATCGAAATCGATCTGTAGGACCGCCAGGCCTAAGGCACGCCAGCCACCAGCCAGTGGGGGCGGTTTAAAACCGCCCCCCAACCATCTCACCCGTGTTCTGACAGCGCCAACCCACCCCCAATCTGTAACCCTCACCCCTTCCACGTGTCACCCACCTTCCACGTGTCACCCATGTTCTGA
>SLCJ01000170.1 GCA_007125835.1 Verrucomicrobiales bacterium
AGCATGCCCTTGGCCAGGTCGGCCTCCAATTTGTCGAAAACCGGCTCGCCGAGCCCCGGCGGGCAGCCGCGCACGACGCACTCCACCACCCCACCCAGCGAATCCCCCTGCGACCGCGCCTCTTTGATCCGCTCGATCATGACCTCGGCCGCGGCACTGTCCGGCGTGCGCACGATATTCGAATCCACCTGCTCGCGTGTCACCGTGCCGACATCCACCTCCGCATCCATGTTGTAAATCGACTTCACATAAGCCACCACCTCCAAACCAGGTGCCCGGGCGGCCAGCACCTGCCGTGCCACCGCCGCCGCAGCCACACGCCCGATCGTCTCGCGGGCGCTCGCCCGGCCACCGCCCTGCCAACTGCGAATCCCATACTTGGCATCGTAAGTGTAATCGGCGTGCGACGGACGGTAGGAATGGCGCATCTCGCTGTATGCGGACGGCCGCTGATCTTTGTTGCGCACCAGCATCGCCAGCGGCGTGCCCGTCGTCACGCCATCACTCAGACCGGAAAGGATCTCACAGACATCCGCTTCCTTTCGCGGTGTGACAATCTCGCTCTGGCCCGGACGCCGCCGGTCCAGCTCCGCCTGGATCTCCTCCAGCGACAATGAGACCCGCGGCGGACAGCCGTCCACCACCACACCCACGCCCGGCCCGTGGGATTCCCCAAAGGTGGCTACTCGAAACAAAACACCAAACTGACTCGACATGGCGGATAAGATGGCGGAAACCGCAGCAAGCTCAAGCGCGAAGCCCTCCGCAGCCGCACAAACCTGATGCTTGCATTGCAGGCCCGATGTGGCATGTTACGCATCTCACCGCCGCACGGGTAGCTCAGTGGTAGAGCGGCTCGTTTACACCGAGTTGGTCGGGGGTTCGAATCCCTCCCTGTGCACCAAGGACGAAGGAAAAAATTTTTTTCGCCATTGTCTACAGAATGCTTGACAATCAGGCATCCCGGGATTCCTTTCGTCGATGCCGCACCCAGGACGAACGAATCCATCATCCGCCTTCCCGCGAATCGTCCTTGCTTTGGCGGCTGTGGCAGCCCTTTTTTTCTGCTCCTGCCAGTCCCTCGACCAGCGCCAACACCTGCTTGTCAGTGTCGCTGAACAGCGCATGGTTTTGGTGGAGGATGGCCGCCCGGTGGCCAACTTCCCGATTTCCACTTCGAAATTCGGCCTCGGGGACGAGCGCAACAGCTACCGCACGCCCCTTGGCACCATGGTGGTCGCCCGCAAAATTGGCTGTCACGCTCCCAAGGGTGCCGTCTTCCGAAGTCGCCAATGGACCGGCGAAGTGCTGCCACCCGACGCCCCGGGGCGCGACCCCATCCTCACTCGCATCTTGTGGCTGCGCGGCATCGAAGCCCAGAACCGCAATGCCTTTCCACGCATGATCTACATCCACGGCACCACCGAGGAGCGGCGCCTGGGTCAGCCCGTGAGTTACGGCTGCATCCGCATGGCATCCGCCGACATCATCGAGCTATACAACCGCATCGGCGTCGGCACTCCGGTCACCGTCATCCCCAATCGCATGCCCATGGCCGTCACCACCGCCAGCTGGACCCCTCGCTTACGAAGCACGCCACGTGTGGCCGCCGCCGATGACAGCGAGTCCGGCGACGCCGCCGCCAACCCTCGCCGCAGCTCTTCCCGCCGCGGGGGGTAAAGCAGCCTCCCGGGCCCCGTGCTCCCGAACCGGGGCAATGGCATTTGACCTGAGGACTATCCCCGCCATCGTTATCGCGGCTGGCGGCGCGTGTCCGGCAGCTCAACTCCACACTCCTCTCCCACGCCGCCATGCCGCTTGAAGAAATCCGCAGCCAGATCGACAGGATCGACGACCAACTGCTCGCCCTGCTCGACGAGCGCGCCGCTCTTGTGCACGAGGTCGGAGAAATCAAGCGCGCCGAAGGGCTTGAATTCTACGCACCCGAGCGCGAAGAAGCCCTGCTTCAAAAACTCATCGCCCGCAATGCCGAGCGCGGGGGAAAACTCACCGAAACCTCGATCCGCGCCATTTATCGCGAGATCATGTCAGCCGCATTGGCCCTCGAAACCAACCTCAACGTCGCCTACCTCGGCCCCTCCGGCACTTGGACACACCAAGCCGCCATCACCAAGTTCGGCCATTCCGTGACCTACTCGCCCCAGGCGAACTTCACCGATGTCTTTGAAGCCGTCACCCGCCGCAGGGCCGACTACGGTGTCGTGCCGATCGAAAATTCCACCGAAGGAGCCGTCTCGCACACCCTCGACCTCTTCGCCGACAGCCCGCTGCGCATCTGCGCGCAAATCCTGCTGCCCATCGAAAACAACCTCATCTCCAACACCCCGCGCGGGGAGATCAAACGCCTCTACTCCCACCCCCAGGTCTTCGGGCAGTGCCGTGAATACCTCCACCGCCACTTTCCCAATGCCGAGCTGGTCGAAGTTTCCTCCACTACCCGCGCCGCTGAACTCGCCGCCAAGGAACCAGGCACCGCCGCCCTCGCTGGCAAACTCGCCGCCGAACTCTACGGCCTCGCCACCCTCGAATCCTCCATCCAGGATTCCGCCACCAACACCACCCGCTTCCTCGTTCTCTCCCACCGCACCTGCCCCGCCACCGGCAACGACCGCACCTCCGTCATGTTCGCCGTGAAGGACCGCCCGGGCTCGCTCTTCGAGGCGCTCAAGCCCTTCAACGAATTCAAGATCAACATGTCCAAGATCGAGAGCCGCCCCTCGAAAAAGCGCGATTGGGAATATTTCTTCTTCGTCGATGTGCTGGGCCACTGTGAAGATCCCAAGCTCGTGGCTGCACTCGACGAACTGGAAAAACACTGCTCTTTCATCAAAATCCTCGGCTCCTACCCCAACACCGCCACCTGAGCCCACGCGCCACGCGCGGCTTTCGCTTCTGCAGATCACAACCTTTCCCCGCCGCCTCCCCGGCCCCTCGCCTCGCCCGCCATTCCACCCCCATGACCAGCCGGGAAGCCTTCCTCGCCCTCACGCTCATCCCGCGCGTCGGCCCGGTGACAATCCGCCGCCTGCTCGACGCCTTCGGATCGCCCCGCGACATCCTCTCCACCCCGGAATCGCGCCTGCGCACAGTCGACGGAGTCGGCCCGGCCCTCGCCCGCTCCATTGCCGGCTGGCAGGACCACGCCGACCTCACACGCGAGAAACGCCGCATCCGCGAAACCGGTGCGCGCTTTCTTACCATCGAAGAAGAAGAATACCCCGCCCTGCTGCGCGAGATCCCCGACCCGCCTCCCGCCCTCTACATCCTCGGCTCGCTCGACCCCGCCGACAAACTCGGCGTCGCCCTGGTCGGTTCCCGCCGCGCCACCCACTACGGCCTGTCCTGCACGCGCAAGCTCGCCTTCCAACTCGCTCACGCCGGCATCACCATCGTCTCGGG
>SLCJ01000356.1 GCA_007125835.1 Verrucomicrobiales bacterium
CCGTTGGTGAGCAGTGGTGACCATTGGCCGATGGTTTCCGCGTCGTCGGCAAATTCCATTGACTCGAAGAAATGGTGGCGCGCCAGTCCGTCGTGGCGGTCGCGCAGGAAATCGCAGGTTTCCTCGCCATGCACGAAGCTGACGTGTGGCACTTTCCACAGGCACGCTCCTGGATCGGAGAGCATGCCGCGGCGCACGGCATGAGCCCAGAAGTGCCGGGATTTTTCAAATTCGGCAAACACGCTGATTGCCTTGCTGACATCCACCCGGCCGTCGGGTCCGCGATCCGGCGTGTAGGACAACTCGCAAATGCCGGCGTGACCGGTGCCGGCGTTGTTCCAGCCGTTAGACGCCTCGTGGGAGAGGTCCGCTGCGCATTCGTAGACTTGAATGCGGCAGGCCGGGTTCAGCTCTTTGAGCATCACCGCCAGGGAGGCCGACATGATGCCACTGCCGATCAGAATCACATCCGGGTTTTCGATGGGGCCTTGGGTCATGATGATTTCGGGGCGGATGTGGCTTGAATGACTTCGACGCCGCGGCCTTCCAGCTCGCACAGCCATTGGCGGTCGGCCGCTCCATCGGTCATCACGCAGTCGAAGTCGGTGACATCGGCGAAGAAAAACGAGGCCTTGCGACCGAGTTTCGTGTGGTCGGCGAGGAACACGACTTCCTCGGCGCTGGCGATCACCCGTTCCTTAAAGGCCGCCTGCCTGGAATTGCTCTCGCTTGCTCCGCGCCCGACATCGAGGCCGCGGCCGGAAAGGAAGGCACGGTGGATGTTGTAGCGCTGAAGCGATCTTTCGGCGGTCAGGCCGATGAACGAGCGCGACTTCGAATCAAACAGGCCGCCGGTGCTCATCAGCTCGAAATGCGGGCGCTCGGCCAGCGCGGTGAGCACAGTCAGCGCGTTGGTCAGCACGGTCAGCGGGATGTCCGGCAGGCATTCGGCGAGGGTCAGCACGGTAGAACTCGCATCGAGGAAAATGGTTTCGTTCGGCTGGATCCGCTCGACCGCCAGCCGCGCAATCGCCAGTTTTTCCTCCCGCTGCAGCGCCCGGCGCTCGAGAAACCCCAAATCCCCCAGCATGCCCCGCACCCGGCTCGCTCCGCCATGCGAACGAACCAGCTCGCCCCGCCCCTCCAGCACCTCGAAATCCTTGCGGATCGTCTCGTCGGAAACACCCAGCGCCTCGGCGGTGTCGCTTGTTCGCAGCGAACCTCCAGCCCGGAGCAACTCCAGGATTCTTCGTTGTCGTTCTACAGCCAGCATGATCTGAATTGGTAAAAATTGGAAAATATTGGGAATTCTTGTGTTTTAAGGTTGACTTGTCAAGGCATTTCGCGTAATTCTCAGCTATCGCATGAATTTTTCTCCTCCAGCCACCGCGCCAAGAGCGGTCGTCGAACATCTGGTTCGCGAGCAGGTGTATTCGCGCATGGGGCTTGCGCTGCCCCCCTCGGCAAAAGCGCCGAATGCCCTGTTGGTGAATATTTCCGCCCGCCATTGCCACCTTACGCAGGAGGCGGTGGAGGCACTTTTCGGCCCGGGCCATCAGTTGACGCCGATGAAGGGGCTTTACCAGGAGGGACAGTTTGCGGCGCGCGAGACGGTGACGCTCATCGGCCCGCGCAGCCGCGTGATCTCCAACCTCAGGATTCTCGGCCCCTGCCGCACACTCAATCAGGTGGAACTCGCCTTCACCGATGCCATCTCGCTGGGCTTCGACATTCCGGTGCGGATGTCCGGCGATATTGCCGACACCCCGGGATGCATGCTCATGGGCCCCGCTGGCTACCTCGAACTGCCAAACGGCGTCATCCGCGCCAGACCCCACGTTCACATGCACCCCGACGATGCCGCCTTCTACGGGGTCAAACATCTCGATTCCCTCAAACTCCGCGTTCACGGGCCGCTGGCGATGACTTTCGACGACCTCGTGGCGCGGGTCGACCCATCCTTCAAACTGGAGGCCCACATCGACACCGACGAGGGCAATGCCTGCGGGCTGGCCCACGACACATTCTGTGAGCTTCTCGTCTGAAGCCTCCGCCACCATCCCTCTCCGCCGCACCGGCTCTCTCCCCACCAAACCAGAACCCACACCCATCCGTTATCAAATCAATGAATGCACTCGGAATGATCGAAACCAAAGGATACGTCGGCAGCGTCGAGGCGACCGACGCCATGGCGAAAGCTGCTAACATAGAACTTGTCGACCAGATTCAAATCGGCGGCGCTTTCATCACTGTCATCGTCAAAGGCGATGTGGGAAGCGTCAAGGCCGCTGTCGATGCCGGGACGGCCGCCGCGTCGCGGGTTGGCGAGCTGATTGCCTCCCACGTCATTGCGCGTCCGCACGCGGAATTGCTTGAGCAATTTGGCATCGCATGAGCGGACGGAAACGCCAATACCTGAAATTTCAAATCCAACGAACAATAGTTATGAGCAAACAAGCCATAGGAATGATCGAAACCAAGGGACTGATCCCGCTGCTGGAGGCGTCTGACGCCGCCCTCAAATCCGCCGACATCCGGATGACCGGATGGGAGAAAATCGGCTCCGGGCTGGTCACCGGATTTTTCACCGGCGATGTGGCCGCCGTGAAGGCGGGCCTCGATGCCGCCGCCTCCGCCGCCGCAGCGCACGGCACGGTGACCGCCGTGCAAGTGATCCCACGTCCGCACGACGACCTCGGAAAATTCGGGCCCTGGCTCGGTTGATTCGTCCGTGCCTTCGGGTATTCACCCGCGCGCAATTGCCATGCTCATCCTCGTCGCCAACCTGGGATCCACCTCCTTCAAATACCGCCTTTTCCGGATGGACGGAGAAGGCGGGAGCGAGCTGGCGTCAGGTGGGGCCGGGCGGATCACGGATCATGCGGCGGCCATCGAAGAGGCGCTGAACGAGTTGTGCTGGAGCGGCGCGATTTCCGCCGCCGAGGAGATCGATGCCGTCGCGTTCAAGACGGTGCTGGGGAAGGGCGTCAGCGGGTGTGTAATGGCGGATGACTCCGTGATTGCGGCGCTCGAGGACTTCGCCGGTGTCGCACCGGCCCACAACCCGGCCTATGCCGAAGGCATCCGTCTGTTCGCGCGGCGGCTGCCCCGGACGCATCGCGTCGCCTTGTTCGAAACCGCGTTCTACCAGTGGATGCCGGAGGCAGCGACATGTTATGCCATCCCGCAATCGTGGCGCGATGCCGGCATCCGCCGGCATGGATTCCACGGAGCGAGCCACAAGCATGTCGCCGAGGCGTCCGCCGCGCTTCTTGGGCGGGAGGATGTCGCCGCGATCGCCGCCGACCTATACCGCAATGGCCCGGTGGAACCGGAGGGCCCGCCGCTGCGGGTGATTTCCTGCCATCTGGGCGGGTCCAGTTCGGTCACCGCCATCCGCAATGGCGTGGCCGTGGC
>SLCJ01000011.1 GCA_007125835.1 Verrucomicrobiales bacterium
CCGTGGTGGCCGGGCAGATCATCCTCCGCACCTACACCGACGCCAAACCCGGGCTGTTCTACTTCATCGGCCTGGGCATCGCCCTTGAGCTGTTCCCGCCGCTGATTTTCCTCGGTGTCGGTGCGCTCACAGACTTCGGCCCCCTGATCGCCAACCCGCGCACCTTCCTCCTCGGCGCCGCCGCACAGATCGGGATCTTCCTTACCTTCATCATGGCCATGGCGTCGAATCTCTTCAGCGCCAACGAAGCCGCAGCCATCGCCATCATCGGCGGGGCCGACGGCCCGACCTCCATCTTCCTCGCCAATTCGCTGGCCCCCCACCTTCTCGCCCCCATCGCGGTGGCCGCCTACAGTTACATGGCGCTGGTGCCGGTGATCCAGCCACCCATCATGCGCCTGCTGACCACCAAAAAAGAACGCGCGATCCGCATGCAGAGCCTGCGCAAAGTGGGGCGCACCGAGAAACTCGTGTTTGCCCTGATGGTCACCATCGTCTGCATCCTGCTGGTGCCCCCGGCCGCACCACTGATCGGCATGCTGATGCTCGGCAACTTCCTGCGCGAGTGCGGAGTCACAGAACGCCTCGTCAAGTCCTCGCAAAACGAAATCATCAATATTGTCACCATTTTCCTCGGCACCGGCGTCGGCATCACCATGACCGGCGACCGCTTCCTGCGCGGCGAAACCCTCGCCATCCTCGGCCTCGGCATCGCCGCCTTCGCCGTGTCCACCGCCTCCGGCCTCATCATGGCCAAACTCATGAACCTCGTGAGCAAACGCAAAATCAACCCCCTGATCGGCTCGGCCGGCGTCTCCGCCGTGCCCATGGCCGCCCGCGTCAGCCACTCCGAGGGCCAGAAAGCCGACCCCGGCAACTTCCTGCTCATGCACGCCATGGGCCCCAACGTCGCCGGCGTGATCGGCTCGGCTCTCGCCGCAGGATTCTTCCTCGCCTGGCTGACCAACTGAACCCGCCATTCCAATCCTTTTCCCACCCGATACCCACATGCGCTTCCCCGAACTGACCGCCGAAGAGGCGGCCACCCTGATCGAAAACGGCAATACAGTCGGATTCAGCGGCTTCACCCCCGCCGGCTCCGCCAAAGCCATTCCCAGAGCCCTCGCCGCGCGGGCCGCCGAAAGCCACGCCGCAGGCAAACCCTTCCGCATCGGCGTCGTCACCGGTGCCTCCACCGGCGATTCGCTCGACGGCGAACTCGCGCGCGCCGACGCCATCGCCTGGCGCACGCCGTACCAGTCCGACAAATTCCTCCGCAAGGCCATCAACACCGGCAAGACGCGGTTTTTCGACATGCACCTGTCGATGCTGCCGCAGAACATCCGCTACGGATTCCTCGGCCCGTTTGATTTCGCGGTCATCGAGGCCTGCGATGTCACGGACAACGGCGAAATTGTCCTCAGCACGTCCATCGGAGCCTCGCCCACCTTCTGCACCGTCGCCGACAACATCCTCATCGAGCTGAACGAACACCACCCCGTTCAATTGCGCGGCATCCACGACGTCTACGAACCCAACGACCCGCCGCACCGCGACCCCATCCCCATCCTCTCCGCCCGCGACCGCATCGGCTCGCCTGTGCTCCGCGTCGATCCCGCCAAAATCCGCGGCATCGTACGCACCAACCTCGCCGACGAAATTGGCGGCTTCAAACCTCACGACGAAGTAACCAACCGCATCGGTGAAAATGTCGCCCGCTTCCTCTGCGGCGAAATCGAGGCCGGGCGCGTGCCACGCGGCTTCCTGCCCGTGCAGTCAGGCGTCGGCAACATCGCCAACGCCGTACTCGGAGCCATGGGCTCCAACCCCGGCATTCCTCCTTTCGAAATGTATTCCGAAGTGATCCAGGATTCCGTCATCGGCCTGCTGCGCGACGGATCGATCACTTACGCCAGCGGCACCTCCCTCACGGTAAGCCCCGAGCTGTTGCAGGAGATCTACGCCGACCTGCCTTTCTTCAAGGAACGCATGATCCTCCGCCCGCAGGAAATCTCCAACAACCCGGAGGTCATCCGCCGCATCGGTATCATCTCCATCAACACCGCCATCGAAACCGACGTGTTCGGCAACGTCAATTCCACCCACGTCATGGGCAAGGACCTCATGAACGGCATTGGCGGCTCCGGCGACTTCACGCGCAACGCCTTCATCTCCATCTTCACCTGCCCATCCGTGGCCAAGGGGGGCGCCATCAGCACCATCGTGCCGCTGGTCAGCCACGTCGACCACTCCGAGCACAGCGTCCAGGTCATCATTACCGAACAAGGCATCGCCGACCTGCGCGGCAAAAACCCGCTCGAGCGCGCCGAAACCATCGTCGGCAACTGCGCCCACCCCTCCTACAAAGACGCCCTTTTCAAATACGTGCGCACCGTCGAGGGCGGGCAGACCCCGCAGACACTCAACCTCGCCTTTGCCATGCACCAACGCTTCCTGGAAACCGGCAGCATGCAGGAATGACCGCAGACAGCGCTGCGGCAGCAGTCCTCCACGGCACGGCCCCACGCCGAAAATCTTGCCTTGCGCGCCGCGCCCGTCAGGCTTAGGATTGCCACCCTTTCCAAAAACGGCGCTGCGAATCCATTTGCCGGCGCCCCGCCCTTTCGCAGCGTCAAAGGCGGGGTGATGGCACCAACCAACCCTAACCCGAACAACATGAGTACTTCAACCCTGGAGCAGCTGATCGAAGGCCGCTTCCGCGAATTCAAAGAAGGTTCCATCGTCAATGGAACCATTCTCGAAATTAAACCCCAGGTCGTCCTGGTCGATATTGGCTACAAATCCGAAGGCGTCATCCCCGCCTCCGAATTCGAAGATGAGGAATTCGAGGTCGGCGACGAAATCGAAGTGCTCCTCGAGCGGCTCGAAAACGACGAGGGCATGGTCGTCCTCTCCAAGGAAAAAGCCGCCTACAAACAAAATTGGGACAAGATCGTCGCCGTCTATCAAGAAGGCGGTCTCGTCCGCGGCAAGATCAAGGGCCTCGTCAAGGGCGGCCTCACAGTCAACGTCGGCGTCGAAGCCTTCCTTCCCGGCTCGCAGGTCGACATCATTCCGCCGAAGGACCTCAACGAATTCATCGGCAAGGTTTTCGAATTCAAGATCGTCAAAGTCAACGACGACCGCAAAAACATCGTCCTCAGCCGCCGCGAGGTGATCGAGGCCGAGCGCGCCGAACAGCGCCAGAAATTCCTCTCCGAAGTCCAGATCGGCGACAAGGTCACCGGCCAGGTCAAGAACCTCACCGACTTCGGTGCCTTCGTCGACCTTTCCGGCATGGACGGCCTGCTGCACATCACCGACATGAGCTGGGGCCGCATCAACCACCCCAGCGAAATGCTCACCATCGGCCAAGAGGTCGAAGTGCTCATCCTCGAGGTCAACAAGGAGCGCGA
>SLCJ01000127.1 GCA_007125835.1 Verrucomicrobiales bacterium
CGATGTCGGTCATTTTTTCGAGGTTGGTGTCGCCGCGGCCGCGTGCCATGATCACGTGTTCGGGCACCGGGAACCAGGTGTAGTGGCGGGTAATAAATGGAAGGAATGGTGTGGGCGAAACGAGGTCCACCTGCAGGGTGAAGTCGTCGACGGCGGTTGCTCCGACGCGGCTTAGCTCCCACAGGCAGTGGTCGAATGTCCAGAGAAGGCGTTCGAGCACAGCTTCGGTGTGGGGGAAGCCCTCGGGCCAGTGGTATCGCGATTCGGGATCGGCGGCGATCCATTCCAGGGCCTGGCGGTCGAGGGCGTCGAGGCCGCGGGCGCGGACAAAGGCGTGGCGTTGTTCGTCGGAAAACCCGGTCCAGCCGGCGGCGGTGAGCCCTTCCGCCGCTGCGGCAGCCGCCGCGTCGCCTGGCCCGAAAGCGACCTCACGCACATCCTCCCATGCGGGGCCCTCGTTTGGCGGCGTGCGAAGAAAGGCGATGCGCCCGCGCTGGCGGCGGTTGAATTCCTCGGCGCCATCGATGAAAAAAAGCATGTCGGAGTATTTGGCTCCGAGTTCCGGGGTGAGCATCCGGCGCCAGGAAAAGACGAAGTCGCTGGCGGTGACGGGTTCGCCATCGGACCACCGGCCCTGTGGCTGGAGGTGGAATGTCCACTGGTCCTTGGTGTCGTTGGATGTCCAATGGCTGGCGGCTCCCGGCAGGGTTTCTTGATCGATGGAGGGGTGTTCGCCGACCAGGCCCTCAAGCACGGAGAGGATGATGTTGCTTTCGATGACTCCGCTGACGAGGTGGGGGTCGATGCCCTGGGGTTCGGCGGCGTTGCCGAAGAGGAGGATTCCGTCGCGGTTGGCGCGCTGGACCTCGGTTTCGCTGCGGGCGCAGGCACCGGCGAGGAGTGCCAGGGCGATGGCGAGGGTGCCGCGCAGGAGGCGGGCTGGGTTTCGGGGGTGCGGGGGCCCTTGCATGGGGGCATAGTTTACGTCGTCATGGCCAATGTCCAACGAAATCCCGAAAATGGGAGGGAATCACTTGAATCCTTGTCCATGAGGGGGTAAAAGGAACCGCCTTTTCCATTTTTTATGCGAGCTTATTTCATACGCCGCCTGATGCTGGTGCCTGTGACGCTGCTGGGAATCACCCTGGTTGTGTTCATGGTGTTACGCCTCGCTCCCGGCGGGCCGGTGGAGCGTGACCTGATGGAGGCGGCGTTGGGCGGGGTGGCGGCGGACGACAGCGGGGCGTCGGGCACGGAAGGGGGCGGACAGGTGCCCGCCGAGGTGGTGTTGGAAATTCAGGAGCGGTATGGCGAGGACACCTCGCCGATTGTCGGGTGGTTGACGTGGCTTGGTGTGGTCAAGCGGGAGCGTGCGGAGACCAAGGCGCGTGCGGATTTCGATCCGGGCGAGGAGGTGACGGAGGTCACGCTCCCTGGCGGGCGGGGTCGGGTGATGGTCGAGCGGGACGGCAGGCGCGCCACCTTGCTCGATATTTCGGAGGAGGAGGGGGAGCGTGTGAATTGGCGGATCGAGCAGACGGGGGCGACCCGTTTCACCGTGACCCGGATCACCCCCGGCGGCGACCTGCCGCCGGAGGAATGGAATGTGCGGGTGGAGTCGCCGGGTGAGTTGTCGCGGCGGCTGCGGCGCGCGGTGCGGGATCATCCGCAGGCCGAGCGCGGAACGCTTCCCTGGCGCGCGGTGGCTTTCCAGTCGCAGCGCGCGGGCGTGTTGCAGGGGGATCTGGGGCGCAGTTTCCGCTATGGTGATCCGGTGACCACCATGATGCGCGAGCGGATTCCGATCTCGAGCTTTTACGGGCTGACGACGCTGGTGCTTGTGTATTCGATCTGTCTGCCGCTGGGGATCGTGAAAGCCCTGCGGCACCGGACGTTTCTCGACAGCAGTTCCTCGATCCTCGTGTTCATGGGCTATGCAGTGCCCGGATATGCGCTGGGTGCGTTGTTGTTGATGGTGTTCTCCTATAACCTGGGGTGGTTTCCTCTCGACGGATTCACCAGTGAAAATTTCCACGAGCTGGGGCCGCTTGCCAAGGTGCTCGACATCCTGCACCATGCGGCCCTGCCCCTGGCGTGTTATCTGGTGAGCAGCTTCGCCTTCATGACATTGCTGGTGAAGAACAACTTGATGGATAACCTGGCGGCGGACTACGTGCGCACGGCGGCGGCCAAGGGTGTGCCCTACCGGTCGGCGGTGTTCAAGCACGCCTTCCGCAACTCGATCATCCCGCTGGCCACCACGTTCGGGAACAACGTGACGCTGTTTGTCGGTGGAAATTTCATCATCGAAAGGGTTTTTGACATCAATGGCTTCGGCCTGTTGGGATTCAACGCGGTACTGGAGAGGGACGTGCCGATCACCATGGGGGTGTTGTTCGTCTCGGCGTTGTTATTGTTGCTGGGCAACATCATTTCCGACATGCTGGTGGCCCTTGTGGACCCGCGAATCACCTTTTCCTAGGACAAACCCGACACACACCACCACACACTCATGCTGCTTCCCCGCAAACCCGCTCTCGTGCTTCTGATCGTGGCCATACTGGCCATGGTGGCGGAGGTGTCCGGTGCGGTGTTGCCGACGATCAGCTGGTTTTTCTCATTTTCGCCTTGGTTTGCCGAGGGGCTGGATGAGGGATTCAATCCGGGCTGGATCATGGCGCCGGTGGTGGCCGTTTACTCGTTGGTCGCGGTGCTGTTCGGCCCCCGCAGAATCCACTGGAACCCTCTCACCGAGCGGCGTCTGAAGCGATTCCGGTCGTTGCGGCGTGGATACGTCTCGTTCCTGATCCTGTTGGGCTTGGTCTTTCTGGCGATGCTGGACCAGGCGGTGGTGGGCAAGCGGGCGCTGGCGGTGCAATACGAGGGGCGTTGGCACTTTCCCGCCTTCAGTAAGAGCATCTACACGGCGGAGCACTTCGGCATGGAGGGGCTCTCAGAGGTGGATTACCGGGTGTTGCAACAGGTGTTCCGTGCGCGGGACGAGGGCAACCGCGTGATTCTGCCCATCGTGCCGTGGGATCCTGTGTTTGATTCGGACACTTCGCAGCGTGCGCCGCTGGTGGAGGGCGGGGATGGGCTTGTGCGTCGGGCGGGGCGTGACAGCCCCTACTCCGGCCTGGCTTTCAAGTTTTACGAGGCCGGGCCGGAAGTGGCGGCGGAGGACATGCGTCCGCATACTGAGGCGCGGTTCCGGCGCGGTCAGATGCAGGGGCGGATGGAGGCGTTCTCGGATACTGGTGATCGGGTGCTCTCGCGCCTCTATCAAGGTGGCGAGGTCGTGGAGGAGGAGATTTTTGACGAAGAGGCGGCCGCCCGGTGGGAGCTGGCGCGGACCAC
>SLCJ01000201.1 GCA_007125835.1 Verrucomicrobiales bacterium
ATCATGACGCCGGCGGATTTTGAAACGGACCTCGATGCCTACGCGGGGTCGGCGTTTCAGTTCGAGCCGGTGCTCACGCAGAGCGCATGGTTCCGCCCACACAATGTGAGCGAGGATGTCGAGGGATTGTATTTCTCCGGTGCGGGCACCCACCCGGGAGCCGGCATCCCCGGCGTGCTGTCCAGCGCCAAGGTGCTCGACCGCGTCGTCCCCGATCCGGTGCGCGCGTGAAACAGCCGCAGGGTCTCCCTTGTCTTGCCTACGGACCGCGCCACGTTTCCAATATGAACCCTGCGGAATCGCAGCCCGACGGGCCGACCGAGCCAGCCGCTTCGGTCACCCCCGGCGCGGACAGTCCGGAAGATTTAGCGGCCAGCCATCACTGGTGTCGTGCCTCGACACGGCACCATGCAAAAAGTTTTTTCTTCGCTTCGTTTCCGCTGCCGCCGCATAAGCGGCGCGCCGCCTATGCGGTCTATGCGTTCTGCCGCCATGCCGATGATCTGGTCGACGAGGGCGGGGCGGAGGCCGACCTCCACGGCGTGATCGACGAACTGGGCCGCGCTTTCGATGAGATCACCACAGGTGGGCGACGCGACCTGCCCTTCGCCCCGGCTTTTGCCGAAACCGTGGCCCGCTACCAGCTCAAAAAGCAGCCATTCCAGGATCTCGTCAAAGGCGTGGCCATGGATCTCGGGTCGGTGCGCATCGCCAGCTGGCCCGAGCTGCGCGAATACTGCTACCATGTGGCCTCGGTCGTCGGCCTGATCATGTGCCCCATCCTCGGCCTGCGCGACCCGGCCGGGCGCGCTCAGGCCATCGACCTGGGCATCGCCATGCAGTTGACCAACATCATCCGCGATGTCGCCGAGGATCTCGAACGCGACCGCATCTACCTCCCGGCGGATGAACTGGCCGCCGCCGGACTCTCCGAGGCCGATCTGTGCGCCGGGCGAGTGGATGCGCGCTGGCGAAAGTTTCTCGGCGGCCAGATCGAGCGGGCCCGCGAGTTTTACCGATCCGGGGAGCGGGGGATCCCGCTTCTCGAGGATGACGGTTCACGGTTGACGGTGCGCCTGATGAGCGCCATCTATGGAGACATCCTCCGCGCCGTCGAGCGTCTGGAGGGCGATGTGTTCCGCACCCGCGCGCGCACCAGCCTTCCTCGAAAGCTCGCCTTGGCTTGGAAGGTGGCCTCATTCCACATCCGCCGCCCGCATGTCCGCTGACTCCCCCCAACCCGAAAGGATTGAAGCCGGCCTCACGCCCTGGTACCACAGGCGCATGATCATCCTGCTGGTCATGTTTTACGGCTTTGCCGCGTATTTTGCCTACGACTGGCAGATTGGATACCCGGAAAAGCAGGTGATCTACGAACGCTACTTGGAACTGAAAGAGCAGGGCGAGGAAGGCCTCCGGTTGTGGGCCGAGGAAGCCCGGGAAAACCGTTGGAGCTTCGAGGATTCACGCACCATGGCTCCCTTTGCCGCCACAGATGCCAAAATCCGCGAGCAGATGTGGGGTATGATTGTCTGCCTCGTGCTCGGCGCGATCGCCACCGGATTCTACCTGCGCTCCGCCGGCACGCGCCTTGCCGTAGATGCCGATAACCTGCTCCTGCCCCGGCACGGGCCCATCCCAATTTCCGCCATCACCCGCGTCGACACACGCAAATGGCTCAACAAGGGCATCGCCCGCCTCAACTATCAAATCCCCGGCGGAAAATCAGGGCAAGCCGCCATCGACGGCCTCAAATACGGTGGCTTCAAAGGCGAAAAACCCTTCACCCCCGACCTCATCCTCGAGCGCGTGGTCAGCACGTTTCCCGGCGAGCTGATCGAAATCGAGGAAGAGCCCGAGGAGCAGGAGCAGGAGGAGTCCGCCCCCTCCGACGCGGAGGCAAACACCTCCCCACGGAGTTCGAGGGATTGAAACTTTCCCGTTGCGCAACGTCCTCTTGACGGCTATTGATTGCCCCAACCCACAAACCACCTCTCAAATACACCATGTCCGATAATATCCAGGAAAAAGTCAAAGACATCATCGTCGACCGCCTCAGCGTCACCCCCGACAAAGTGACTCCGGAGGCCAAGTTCATGGACGACCTGGGAGCAGACTCTCTCGACACCGTCGAGCTTGTGATGGCTTTCGAAGAGGAGTTCGGCCTCGAAGTTCCCGACGAAGACTCCGAGAAGCTGCAAACCGTTGGCGATGTGATCAAATACATCGAGGCCAACGCCACTAAGTAAGTTTCCCCCACCCGCGCGCGCGGGAGCATCCGCCCCACTGGCACGCGCCCCATTTCCATCCCTCGACAGCGGGAGCCCCTCACGGAGGCTCCCGTTTTTTTTGCCTCCGCACCCGTGTGCGTGTAGTCTGATGCGGAGCGGGCCCTACACCAGACAAACCGCCGCCGCACATCCCAACCATGCCCCCTGTCCTCAAATCCATCGCCTGGCTCATTCTCGGTCCCGCCCTTGCCGTGCTGCTTGCCTGGTTGATTCTCGCCGGCGGAGCAGGCGGCCCCGACGAAGGGGAATCGGGGGTTTCTGCGGGCAGCCTTCTTTTTGCCGGCGTGGTCTTTGTGGTCGGCGTCTTCGTCTCTCTCATCTACGCCTCCGCCGCCCTCCGCCCCAACCTCGAAGTGGCAGGCCGCCCGGACGATGATCCACAATCCCCCTTCGCCAAACCCCCGGACAAAACCGCCGCCATGGATTTCCACGACGCCGATGGAAAGGGAAGCGAATCATCGGTCGAAAATGATTCCTCATCCCGAAAGGAAGGGGAACGGAATGAGCGCGTGGGAAGCGGCGGTGAGGATGATCACGGCACAGATGATGAGCTGATGGAGCCACCCCCTGGCTTCACCCACGTGGGCAGTTATCCCCTGCCCACAGCGCGCAGGTGGTTGCCACATCTTGAGGATTGCAGCATCGAATTCGTAGTGGAAATGGATGACAGCGCGGTGCGCGAAGGTGATGGGTGGTCGGCCGCCCTGGGGGGCACCCACGGCGACGGCGTCCTCGCGCACATCTACGTCCGCGACGAGCACCTGCCACGCTACGCCCAACTCGACGACGAATGGCATGACGCCACCGGCACCCGCCATTGATGGAACGGGGAGAAGGTGAATGGCTGGGACGAAAGCGGCTTTTCTCCGCCAGCCTTCTTTCCTCGCCCTCTCGCCTTTGATCGATCGCCACACTCGAATAGGCGTAAACCAGAAGTCCCACGACATTCAAAGTAAGGTTTACCCCCCATCAATCAAGCCGCCGGTAGAGGGTGCGGCGGGCTATGCCGAGGATGGATGCGGCGAGGCGTTTGTTGCCGCCGACCTTGTCGACGACGTGGCGGATGTAGCGGCGTTCGATTTCCTCGAGCGGCGGCAGCGAGTCATCGTCGATGCCGAGGGCGAGGGCCCCGGGCAGGTCGTGGGGATGCACGGCGGACCTGCGTTTGGTAATGCGCGGCGGCAGGTGTTCGGGGAGGATTTCCCGGCCCTGGCAGAAGGCGATGGCGCGTTCCACCGCGTTGCGCAATTCGCGCACGTTGCCGGGGTAGTGGTGGCGCTCCATGCGGGCGAGCGCGTCGGCGCGGACGCCGCGGATGGTCTTGTTCGCGGCAGCGGCGAATTCGGAGACAAAGGCGGCGATGAGCAGCGGGATGTCGCCCTCGCGTTCGCGCAGCGGCGGCACGCGCAGCGAGAAGGTTTCGAGCCGGTAGAAGAGGTCTTCGCGGAAGGAGCCGTCGCGAACTTCGGACTCGACGTCGCGATTGGTGGCGGCGACGATCCGCACATCGACCTGTTCCTCGCGGTTGCTGCCGACCGGGCGGACGCGCCCGTCCTGCAGCACGCGCAGCAGTTTTGCCTGGAGGGCGGGCGGCATTTCCGAAATTTCATCGAGAAACAGTGTGCCGCCGCTGGCTTCGGCGAAAATTCCACGGCGGGCCTTCCCCGCGCCGGTGAAGGCTCCGGCGGCGTGGCCGAAGAACTCACTTTCGAGAAGGTTTTCGGGGATTCCGGCGCAATTGACGGCGATGAAGGGTTCGCCCGCCGCGTTGCTTTCGCGGTGGATCGCCCGCGCCACCAGTTCCTTGCCGGTGCCGCTTTCGCCCGTAACCAACGCCGGCCCGTTCGCCTTGGCGAGCAGCCGGATCTGCTGGAACATCGAGACCATCGCCGGGCTGCGTCCGAGGATGCCGTGGAATGACTCGCCGGAGATGCTGGCAGCTTGGAAGCGTCCGATCTGCTCACGCATCGCCCGCTTTTCGAGTATCCGCCGCAAGCTGAGTTGGAAGTGCTCGAGGTCCACCGGCTTGGTAAGAAAATCCTCCGCGCCCGCCTTGAGTGTCTCGACCGCCTTGCGCACGCTGCCGAAGCCAGTGATGACGAGAAAATCCGGCGAGCGGCCGGGCAGGCGGCGGCGAGTTTCGCCGAGTAGTGCGAGTCCGTCGGCGCCGGGCAGCCGCAGGTCGCTCACCACAACATCGGGCAGCCATTCGGAGATCAGGTCGAGGGCGTCCTCAGCGGTGGCCACGCGGCGGGCGTCGTGGCCGAGATCTTCGATTTCCTCGAGCAACAGCCCGCCCAGTCCCTCGTCGTCTTCGACGAGCAGGATCTTCGCAGCGGCTTCGTCTTCGGGTGAAAGGAGTTGGCTCATGAGGGATTGGGCATGGATGGCGTGGCGGGTTCACGCGGCAGAAAAATCTCGACGCGGGTGCCGCCGGATTCGCCTTCGTGTATGCGGACGTGGCCGCCGTGGTCGTCGATGATGCCATGCACCACGGCCAGTCCGAGTCCGGTGCCGGAGCCGACGTTCTTGGTGGTGAAGAACGGCTCGAAAAGCCGCTGGCGGATGTCGTCCGGGATGCCCGGGCCGTCGTCCTCGACGGTGTAGGTGAAGCCGTCTGAGCCAGCCTTCCAGCCGAGGCGCACGTGCACGCCGGGGGCGGATTGCACGGCGTTGCGCAGCAGGTTGACCAGCACTTGCTCGAGCGCGATGGGGTCGGCGGCGATGGTCGGCGGGTCGGCGGGGCCGGTGATTTCCAGGTGTGCCTTGTGGCGACCGGCCTCGTCGCGCACGGCGGACACGGCGGAGGCCGCCAATTTCTCCGGCCGCACCGTGCGGATCTGCAGGTGGCGGCTGTGGCTGAAATCGAGCAATTGCCGGATGATTACCTCCATCCGCTGCACCTCACAACGGATTTTCTCCAGGGTGGCCGCCTGTGGGGAATCCGGCGACACACCGCGCAAGCCGCGCTGGGCCGCCACGCTCACCGTGCCCAGCGGCGTGCCTAACTCGTGCGCTACTCCGGCGGCAAGCTGGCCGACGGCGGCGAGTTTTTCCTGCATTCGCAGGCGTTGCTCCATGGCAACGCGGGTGCGGCGATTCCGCTCGATCTCGCGCTCGGCAGCCTGAATGCTGTCGAGCATTTCGTTGAAACTTGCCGAGATCGATGCGATTTCCTGCGGTCCGGCCGGTGCCAGGCGGTGGTCGGCGTCGCCACCCGCCACGCGGCGCATGCCATCGATCAGGTTTCGGAAATGTCGCTCCATCGCCCCGTATTGGCCAACCAGCACGAGCAGCGCCATCACAAGCGTGGCGATGGAAACGCCGATCAGTCCGACGCGGCGCGCGCGGGCGCGGTCGTCGCGGAAATCCTGCTCGCGGCGCGTCAGCTGCAGCAATCCGCTGGCGCGGTCGCGTGAATCGCTGAGCGGCACAAAATACGAGTAGACGCGGCGCTCGCCGATCTCACCAAATTCGCCCGCTCTCTCGCCTTCGGCGGCCAGTTCACTCACGCGGTCGGCTTCGGTGGTGTCCTGGCCGTCGTCGATGGAGGGCCCGCCGACAGCGGCGATCCGCTCGCCCTCCATGTCGAACGCGTAGGCGCTGTAGACGGAATCGGTGGTCAGCGCGGCCTGCAATGCCTGTTCGATGCTGCCTTCGCGCTGGCGTTCCATCGCGTGGCTCAATGGCAGCCGAATCGCGCGCGCAACCATTTCCAGATCGCTCTGCATGCGCTCCTCGACATTGCGCTCCCACATGTGGAGGATCAGACCGCCCGCCACCGCCATGGCCAGCGCCAGCGGGGCCACCACGTAGACCACCAGAATCCATCGCAGCCCGATTCCCCCTTTTGTCGGAAAGCGCCTCTCCGTCCCGTTCGACCGGGCGGCTGTTTTCCGGATTTCACCCATAGGGTTGGCAAAGTATCACATGTGCCAAAAATGACCAATAAATCCGTGTGCAATTTTCTCCTTTAAGCAGAATCGCACATCGGAAGCGCTCTGTTTTGCTTTGGTTTTCAGCAGGTTGCGTTTCCCGAGTCGAGAATGCCGACAGTTGGCACGGCACGTGCACAGAGCAGACCCATCGCATCGTTTCCGCTGGGCTTGTTCAAGGACAGGGCCCGGGCGAGGCAGGCGATTTAACCCAAAACAGAAATGATGAAAAGAAACAATCCCATCCGAAAAATGACAACCGCAGTCTTGACCAGTGCCGCACTGGTTGTCGGTGCAATCACCGTGCACTCCCAACAAGCCCCACAACAGGTTCCCCAGCAGGGCGGAGCGGCAGCGGCTCCTTCGCAGGAGATGATCGAGGCACAGCAGCTTCAAATCCGGGTGCAGGAAATCGAAACGCAGCTTCAAGCCATTGCCGCCGAGGCGGAGCGTGCCAACCCCGAATTAGTCGAAGAGCGCACCGCCTTTGTCGAGCTTTTCGAGTCCAAGCTCGAAGCCCGCGGATACCCCGACCAGGAGGGCCAGCAGAGGCTCCAGGAACTACAACTGCGGCTCCAGACTCCCCAGCAGTTGGAAGACGAGGAGCGCCAGCGCATCACCGCCGAGTATGAGCAGGCGGTGACGCAGATGCGTCAGGCCGAGACTGCAGTTCGTGAGGATCCCGAGTTCCAACGCAAACAGTCGGAGCTGCTTGAATCCCGCATCGAAGCGATGACAGAAATCAATCCTGAAGTGCCGGCAATGGAGCGCGAACGCGAAGAGGCAATCTCACGGCTCAATGCGCTGATGCACTCGATGCAGCAGGGTGGCCAGCCCTAATGCGGATCCGCTTGTTCACAACCCGCCGTCGCGCAGCCACCGCGCGGCACGCTTGTGAAAGTGACGCGCTGATCCACCGGCCGCCACCGCTTTCCAGCGGTGGCGGCTTTGTCATGTTCACGCGCAGGCGCAATCCGGACTGTCGGTTAATCCACAAGTTAGTTCAGCGGAGCGGGGAAATTTTGATGGTATCCCCGGGCGATGGCGCTAGGTTGTGCATTGATCGTGCACGCTATGAATGATTTTTCAAACCGACTGCCATGCCGATGTGGACGCCCGGGCCTCCCTGTCCGGCCCGGGGGGGCGGCCCGAACCATCATCCCAAATGCCGCAAGTTCCCGGATCAACCGCACCATCAGGAAAGGGCTTGCGGCATGAGCGCCATACTATTCCGCCGATTCCTCGCCAATCCGATGAAAGTGGCCTACATGCTGCCGAGTTCGAAAGCGCTGGTCAAGCGGGTGCTCGACAAAATGGACTTTTCGGCGGCCCGGGTGGTGGTTGAGTTTGGTGCTGGCGAGGGGTGCTTCACGCGCGAGTTGGCCACGCGTCTCGGGCCGGAGGCGCGGCTTCTGGTTTACGAGCTCGACCCCCATCTGGCCGACCACCTGCGGGAGCAGTTCGCCGACGACGACCGGGTGCAAATTTTCGCCGAGGACGCGGCCGGTTTTCGGAACGCACTCCGCGATCTGGGGACGCTGGGATCTGGAGGCGCGGATTGCGTTATCTCAGGCATACCACTGAGCTACCTCGAGCCCAAAAAGAAGAAGGCGCTGCTGCATGCGGTGCACGAAGATCTCGCTCCCGGCGGGCGCTTCATCGCCTACCAGGTCACGCCGGAACTCAAGGTACACACGCGGATGTTTGCGGAATACAAGATGGAGTATTTCCTGCCAAACCTGCCGCCCATGTTCATCCAGGTCTGCCGCAAGGCTCCCGCACGCGAGCGGATCGCAGACACACCCGGCAAGAGCCGGGTGGCGTGAATCAGGATTGCGGATCCCTTGGAATCATCCCAACGCGCGGACGAGTTCAGCGATGTGTTCCGGGGTGTGGGTGGCGCAGGCGGTAAACCGAAGACGTGCCGTGCCGGGCGGCACGGTGGGCGGGCGAATCGCCGGCACCAGAATTCCGCTACGCCGCAGCCGCGCGGCAGTCTCCACCGCAGTGCCATCCTCGCCAACAACCCACGGCAGAATAGGAGTGGCCACGTCCTCCGGCACGCGGGGAGCGGCGCGCGCAACAAGGGCATTGCCCAACCGACCGGTGGCGTCGCCGAGTGCACGCCGCAGGGCATCGCCTTCCGCCGACGCGGCGATCTCCAGAGCAGCAGCAGCGGCAGCGGCCACAGGTGGCGGCGGCGCAGTGGAATAGGTCAGGCCGCGGGCGCGGTTGATCAAAAGATCAATCCATGGCCGCGATGCGGCGATAAATCCGCCGTGTGTGCCCAGCGCTTTGGAAAGCGTGCCCATGTGCAGGTCGATCCGCGACGTGAGATCCGCAACCGCCCCAAGTCCGCGTCCTCCGGGGCCGAGGATGCCGGTGGCATGGGCTTCGTCGACGAGCAGCAGCGCGCCGTGGCGCTCCTTCAGCTCCACCATTTCGGCAAGCGGGGCGGTGTCGCCATCCATGGAAAACACCGACTCGGTAACAACGAGAATGCGGCTGCCTGCGGCGGCCCGGCACCGTGCCCACTTGAGATGGGATTCGAGATGGTCGAGCCGGTTGTGGCCGAATACCCGCAAGGTGGCCCCACAGTAGCGTGCGCCATCAATCAGGCAGGCGTGTGCCAGGCGGTCGACCAGAATGAAATCATCCCGCCCGAGCAGCGCGGTGAGGGTGGTCAGCCCGCAGAGGTAGCCGCTGGAAAAAGCGAGGGCGGCTTCGGTGCCCTTGAAGGCGGCGATCTCATCCTCGAGGCGGCTGTGCTCGCTGAACGCCCCGCACACCAGGCGCGAGGCACCCGATCCGAATCCGTGGTCCCGTGCACACCGCGCCGCCGCCTCGCCAATGCCCGGATGGCTGGCCAGCCCCAGGTAATCGTTGGAGGAAAAATTGACGAGACGGGCACCCGTGGGGTCGGAAACAACGGCCCCCTGCCCTTCGGCGAGCGGGGCAATCCGGCGCAAGCGCCCGCGCGCGGCGATCTCTTCCAATTCGCGGGCCGGGTCGCCGGGTCTCATTCACGAACGGATTGCATTTAGTGAGAAAGCCCCCACTCCAGGAGGTTGCGGGAGTCGCGCCATCGCTGTTCACCGCGCGCGCCGAGAACGATGGCCAGCACGGTGCGCCCGTCGCGCGTGGCGCTGGACATCAGGCAACTGCCGCTGGCATTGGTAAATCCGGTTTTCATCCCGTTGCACCCCGGCATCTGACGCAACAAACGGTTCGTGTTGGTCAGCGTACGCGTCTCGCCATTGTTAAACCGGAAAGTGTAGGATTGCATCGCCATCGCCTCGCGAATCGGCTGGCAGTGGGGCGTGCGCATGATGTAAAGCCCAAGCCGGGCCATGTCGCGGGCGGTGGAATACTGGGAGGGGTCCGGCAGCCCGGAGGCGTTGCCAAAACGGCTGTTGATCATCCCGAGGCGACGGGCCCGCTCCGTCATCGCACGCGCAAAGGCCGCCTCCGAGCCAGAATGGTCGCGGGCCAGGCTGTGGGCGGCGTCGTTGGCGCTGCGCACGATGATCACGCGCAGCAGGTCTTGGCGCGCATATTGATCGCCCGCGCGGAAGCCAATGCGAGTGGGCGCGATGAGAGTGTCGGAACGCTCCACCGTCAGCGGGCGATCAAGGCTTCCCGCCTCAACAACCAGCAATGCAGTGAGCAATTTCTGCAGGCTGGCCACCGGACGCCGCTCATCAGCATTCCGCGTGAACAGCACCTCGCCGGAATCGACGCTGACCAGAATCGCCGAGGGCGAGGTGACCGTCGGCGGCGAGGGACGCGCCTCGGTGAAGGGTGCATAGATGGCCAGCGGCAACGAGGCCACGGCGGCGAAAAGAGTGCGTGGAATTCTCATGGCGGGGGAAAGGGCGTTCAAACGTCGGACAGCAGCCCACAAGTCGGCGGGCAAGCCGCAACCTTGTCCCGTTCCTCCGAATCCGCAACAAAGAATGCGGCTCGGACACCGCCATTCCCCACGAAAATCACACGCGCACCAGCGGGCGTCGATGTTCGAAAGCGTCGTACCCCTCCTCCTCCGGCGACAACAGCGGATCGCGGTCGTGGTCGATGCGGTGGACCCACACGCTCTGGCAAACCCCCATCAGGCCGAGCATGGCCACCAGAAACGTGCCGCCATAGCTAATGAAGGGCAGCGGCAAACCGGTGATCGGCGTGAGCAGCAGCGTCATGCCCACATTCTGGAACACATGGGCGAAAATCATCGTCGCGCAGCCAACCGCCAACAGCGTGCCAAACAGGTCGCGGCTCGAAAACGCAATAAAAAGGCATTGTCCGATTAACAAGGCGAACGCCCCTATTACCAGCGCCGAACCGCGGAACCCGTAGCGCTCGGCGATCACCGCGAAAATGAAATCGTTGTGCGCGGTGAGCCGGGGAATCAACCCCTGTTCGTGAACCGAGGGCCGCGGCGCCGGCGGCGCACCCTCCAGCCCCCCTTCCCCCGCTGTGGCAACCCTCGGGGTGTTCTGGTAGCCATTCCATCCGCCCGAACCCACCGCCGTCGAAGTGTAGTAGGCGGCATAGGCCGAGCCCTGGATGTCCACCTCGCGCCCCTGGAGCATGTCGAGATACACCTCGATGCGGCTGCGGCGCGCATCGTTCAAGCCAAAATGGTAGGCAGGCGGCAGCACCGTGGCCACCGCCAGCGCCACCAGAGCGAGGTGACGCAGCGGGATGCGCCCGACCAAACACAGCGCGGCCCCCACCGGCATGCAAGCCAGCGCAGTACCAATGTCGCCCTGGGCCACAACAAGCAGCACCGGCAGGCCAAGCAGCAAGCCCACAAGGCCGAGGCGCACAAAGGGCAGCCGCCAAAATGGATGCGCGCGGCGGAACCCGGCCAACGCCGCCGAAGTGGCCACAATCGACGCGACAATGGCAAACTGGGCCGGCTGGAAGCTGAACCCGCCGACGGAAACCCAACGCTGCGAATCGTTGATCACCTCGCCGGCCGCCAGCGACCACACCAGCATCGCCACCCCGCCCAAGAAAGCCGGCAACGCGAGCCAGCGAAGGATCCGGTAGTCGATAAAACTGGCGATAAAGAACACAACCACCCCCACCCCCAGCCACATCGCCTGCGAGCGATGGGCGCGGGCAATGGATTCGACCGGGTTGTCGGCCACCGCCACGCCTATGGCATGGATGCCAAACAGGCACAGCCCGGCCACGGTAAGCAGCATCAGCCAGTTGAGGGAAAGCAATTTGCGGAAAAGCAGGGTCACAACAGACGTGGGGGGCGGGAAATCAGGTTCCGGGATGCGCGCCGAGGAAGGCGTCCAGCGGGCTGGTAGCGGCGGCCACCGGCGAGGTGCCGGCCAAACCGCTCTCGAAGGCGAGACGCCCGGCCTCCACGCCGGCTCGGAAAGCACGCGCCATGGCCACCGGGTCGCCAGCCACGGCAATGGCCGTATTGACCAACACCGCATCGGCGCCGATTTCCATCGCCAGCGCAGCGTCGCTCGGAGCCGCCAAACCGGCGTCGATGATCACCGGCACCGTGCACTGTTCGATGATAATCTCAATCTGGTGCCGCGTCTCAATACCGCGGTTGCTGCCAATGGGCGAGCCGAGGGGCATTACTGCAGCAGTGCCCGCCTCCTCAAGCCGCTTTGCCAACACCGGATCAGCATTGATGTAAGGCAGCACAGTGAACCCCTCCTTCACCAGCACCTCGGCGGCGGCGAGCGTCTCGACCGGATCGGGCAGCAGATAGCGCGGGTCCGGATGAATCTCGAGCTTCACCCACTTGGGCAGGCCGGCGGCATGGGCCAGCCGCGCCAACCTCACCGCCTCGTCGGCATTCATCGCGCCGCTCGTATTGGGTAGCAGTAGGTAGCGGTCGGGATCGATGAAATCCAGAATATTGGCAAACGGATCGCCACCGCCGGATAAGTCGGCGCGCCGCAAAGCCACCGTCACGATCTCCGTGCCACTCGCCTCCAAAGCATCGCGCATCGCCTCATTCGACGCGAACTTTCCGGTTCCGGTCAACAGGCGCGAGGCAAACGAGCGCCCGCCCATTTCGAGCGGCGCTGTGGCGGGAGATAAAGCAGCTACAGACACCCGAAAAGGTACCCCCGAATCCGCCGCCGACAATCAGTGATTCCAGATTTTTGA
>SLCJ01000188.1 GCA_007125835.1 Verrucomicrobiales bacterium
AAAAGAGGATCGAGGTGGTGGTCGAGGATCGGCACGCGGCCGATGCGGTAGCGGCGATTGCCCGGGCGGCGAATACCGGCAAGATTGGTGATGGCAAGATTTTCGTGAGCCGGATTGATGAGGCGATTCGGATCCGCACCGGCGAACCCGGCGCGGCGGCGCTGTAGGGCTCCGGTCTCCACTCGCACTTCCCCGCAGCCCGCAAACCCTCCGGCACGGATGTAAAGGAATCACATTCCCCCTGAAAACCAAGATGACTGACGAAACCGAGCAGACACTGGCGGCGGAAATGGCCGCAGAGGCCGGAGCGGCCGGAGCGGTGGAGGGAATGAGCCTCATGCAGGCTCTGATCCTCGGCGTCGTCGAGGGCATCACCGAGTATCTTCCGGTGTCGTCCACAGGGCACCTGATCGTCACCCAGCGTATTCTCGGCATCCCGCTGGATACCGAGCAGGCGAAGCTGGCAGCCGATGCCTTTGCCATTTCCGTCCAGGGCGGGGCGATTCTGGCGGTGCTTGGGCTGTATTTTCCCAGCGTGAAGCGGATGATTGCCGGGGTGCTCGGACGCGATGAGGAGGGCAGGCGGCTTGCACTGGCCTTGCTGGTGGCATTTCTGCCGGCGGCGGTGATCGGCCTGGCGTTCGAGAGCGTGATCAAGGAGCATTTGTTCACCATGTGGGCCGTGGTGTTCGCCTGGATTGTCGGCGGCGCGGCGATCCTGGCATTTGCCCGCAAGCCGGATCCCGACCCCACGCCCCCGGGTGCCCTGCCGATCCCGACCCTGCGCCAAGCCCTGCTCATCGGGTTTTTGCAATGCGTTGCCATGTGGCCGGGGACGAGCCGCTCGCTGATGGTCATCGTCGGTGGGGTGTTGGTCGGGCTGCCGCTGCGCAAGGCGGTCGAGTTTTCGTTCCTTCTGGGAGTGATCACACTGGGGGCCGCCACATCGAAGGATGTGGTGGAAAATGGGTCGCTGATGCTGGAGGTGTACGGCATGCCGGCGTTGGCTGTGGGCTTTGTGGCTTCGACTGTCAGCGCCTTCTTTGCGGTGAAGTGGCTGATAAGCTATATTACGCGCCATGGAATGCAGGTTTTCGGATATTACAGAATCGCCATTGGCGTGGGGGTCGGCGTCTGCCTCTATCTCGGCCTGCTGCCCAACCGCTGAACCACCAGGCCGGCACGCCGGGCCCGCGCACCCGGGACCACCATCCGCATGATTTTCCGAACCACAGAACCCAGCCACCGACCGGTGGAGCGCGGCGCGGCCCGGGTTTGGCTCGGGCCCGGCCTGCTGGCGGCTGTGATACTGGGATTGGGCGTGGCCGCGCCGTGGCCACATGCGGGTGCCGACGACGGCCCCGAGATCGTGCGCATCCCGCTGGCCGATGGCTTTGATTTCCCGGTGGGCAAGCCCGATGCCGAAGGCTACTACATGTCCCGCGGCTTCTGGGCCAACCGCCACCTGGGCGAGGATTGGAATGGCGTCGGCGGTGGCAATACCGACCTTGGTGATCCTGTCTACAGCATTGGCTCCGGCGTGGTCAGCCTCGCTGGCGACATGCGCGGTGCGTGGGGGAAGACGGTGATCGTGCGCCACGCCTACCGCGAGCGGTCCACCGGGCGCGTCCATGAGATCGATTCCTTCTACACGCATCTGGATCGGATTACAGTGGAAAAGGGGCAGCTGGTCGGGCGGGGCGAGCAAGTGGGCACCATCGGCACCAACCGCGGGATGTACACTGCCCACCTTCACTTCGAGATGCGCAAGAACATCCGCATCGGCATGGCCCGCATTCCTCACGCCCGCGATCATACCAATTACTTTGTGCCGTCGGATTTTATCAATGCACATCGGCAGTTGCGGCGGGAACGCGGCACCGTGCCGGTCGATATCAACACCTACTAAAGCCCATTGAGCGGAGAACAAAAAGCGGGGGACTGGAAAGCCGGGATTGCCCGTGCCTTTGAAAAGGCGCGGACCCGGTGGCGGCGCGAGCACCCGGCCACGCGGGTGCTGATCGTGCTGGCATTGCTTTTGCTTGCGGCTCTGTTGGTGGGGCCGAAGCCGTGGAGCGACGGCGTGGCCGCCGCCGAAGCCGCCGGGGAGAGCCCAGCTACCGAGCACTACGCGGTGTCCGGTTTGTGGATTGGTGGTGTGCTTGTGTTACTGTGGCTGGGTGCAGTGCTGGCTTGCCGCCGGAAGCTTTGGTCGGCGAAGGGGCCGGCCGGGTCGGAGCCTGAGGCGAAGACAGGGGAGGGGAATGAGAAGAGGGATGGGCAAGAGGACGAAATTGGGCCGTCGGGTGCCCAAGCGGCGAAGGGTGGGGCGCGACTGACCGCATTCGTCGTGCTGGTGGTGGCGGGCGTTACCGCGGTTGTGCATGCGCCGCGCCTGCAACAAAGCCTTTGGGATGACGAAGAGACCACCTTGCGGCGGTTTTCGGTTGGGCGCGTGCAGATGCAGGACGACGGCACGCCGCGGTTCCGCGAGACCACCTGGACGGAGTCTCTCTTTTTCTACCCCAACCCCAACAACCATTCGCTCTTCTCGGTGCTGGCCAAGGCGTCGCACAAGCTTTTCGCCCACCCGATCGACACGCCGGGAAAACCCTATTTCAGCGAGGCCGCCTTCCGCCTGCCCGCCTTTATCGCGGGACTGCTCGCGCTGGGAGCCGTGGCTTGGTTTTTGCGCCAGGCGGGATTTGCCCGGGCCGCCCTCTGGGCCGTGCCACTCCTGGCCATCCATCCCTGGTACTTGCGCTACCTGGTGGAGGGACGCGGATATGCCATCCTGATGCTGCTCACGCCGGTCGCCTTGGGCCTGGCCATTCGCGCGCTGCGAGGCGGCCGCTGGGGTTCCTGGGCGGCTCTCGGGGTGGTTCAGGTGTTGATGCTGTTTACCTATCCTGCGTGGGCCCATTTCCTCGTGTGGCTACACCTCGGCATGCTCGCCGGAATCTGCTCCGGGGCGGGGGGGGGGGAGATGGGCGGAAGGCAACGGTCTGCGACGCGATGGGTGGGGGTGACACGCTGGTTCGTTACCACATCCGGGGCGGCGGCGGTCACGCTCGCCCTGCTGCTCCCGCTCGTTCCCCAAATGGCCGATTTCCTGGGTAGCGGGCGCTCGTTCCAACCGGTTACCGCCGGTGCCATGCGGGATCTCGCCTCGCTTTTCGCCACCGGCACCACCTGGCATCCCTGGGCCTCAAAACATCCGCTGAGCCTCGGCTTGATCGAGTTGATCGAAGTGCGCCCCTGGCTGATGGCTGCCGTGACCTTGCTGGCGGTGGCCGCCTTGGCCGGTGCTGTGCGCCTCGCCCGCCGCGACCGCGCCACCGCCTGCGTGATCGCT
>SLCJ01000304.1 GCA_007125835.1 Verrucomicrobiales bacterium
CTCTACCACCGCCGCCCAGGCGGCACTCTCCGCGCCTTCCTCCAGCACCAAAGACTCGAAGGCCCCGCCGTTTTTCAAGCCCCTGGCCTCCAAGACATCACCTGCGACGTCAATTTCACCGACCTCCGCCGCTGGGGCGAACAACTCGGGCTCCTCACCACTCTCGACGAATCACAAGGCTCCTTCCTCCAACACACCCTCGGCACACGCCACGCCAACGACCCCTCACGCACCGCAGGCCCCGCAGAGGCTTTCCGCGTCCTCGCACAGTCCATTCCCTGAAAAATTGCTTCGGATTGCATTTTATTCAGGAAATGTGAAATATTCTTCTTGTCTAAACGTTGAATTTGTGAGACAAAGGAGGAGGCCTATGCACAAACGACTCAAAACAACAGACTTCTGGAGCAAGCATGTGGCCAGCCTGCTTGCCGAGGTTTCGCGTCGTCCAGCGCCCAATCGCCCGTTCAGCCTCGTCGGCAGCCGGGAATCCCCCGTGCGTCGCTACAAGCGCGAGCGCTTCCGCGAGAGCATTACCAACATGCTCGCCGGTGCCTACACGGGCAAAGACGACGCCTGATTTCAACCCAGCGACGCCCCCCTTCACTTGCCGGGGCGTGACGTGGCAGCGGAAAAAATCCGCGCCTTGCAGAGGGGCGGATTCGTAAAGTCGGCTCCAGTCGGCATTCTCGTCCAGCTGGTCGCTCCGGTCCTCCTTGTTAGATCCAGGACCGCCTCCAACTACACCATTGCCCACCCCGCACCCCAACTCCCATGAGCCAGACACTCACCGAAGAAATCATCCTCGACCCAGCCAAGCGCGAATTCCCACCCTTCGACCTCGCTCGACTCCTGACCACCGTTTTCGCCCCCACCGAAGGCTGCCGCGTCTGCATCCTCACCGACTTCGAGGATCCCCAGCCCATGATGAAGGATTTCGCCTTTCTCAACACCCCCGGGCATGAGGTGCAGAAAAAAGCCCATGAAGTGTTCTACAAAGGCCTGCGCAGCGGCGTGCTCGACCAACTGGGCATGACTGGTGGCGAGATGTTCGCCTACATCGTCGCCGGTGGCAGCAACCTGGATCACGAAGATGTTTGTTTCGACAGCCAGGGCAAGCAGCTCAGCCTCGACAAGGACATCTATCCCAACTACGACCTGATCCTCTGTGTCTCGACCTACTCGGCCACAGCACCTCTCACCGCCAAAGCCAAACAATTCGGCTTCCGCGGAGCCACCCTGCACGGACTCAACGACATCATCCTCAACAGCGGACTCGCCGTGGATTACCACGAAGTCAGCCGCGATGCCGAAGCACTGCGCCTCGCCCTCACCCGCGCCGACTCCTTCGAGATTGATTTCGAACTGGAAGACGGGCGCATCCTCACCGCCTGGCTCGGACTCGACCGCCAGGAAGCCCAGAAAAGCCACGGCCTCTGCCTCGGCAAAACACCCGACATCGCCAACCTCCCGGCCGGCGAAGTCTATTTCGTGCCCTCCGACGCCCGTGGACAATTCCCCATGAAATACGAGGACGGCACCCTCGGCGTGCTCGACGTAGCCAACCGCTCCATCATCCGCTCGACCCTCATCGAGGGCAACCCCGAAACGATTGCCGCTCACAACCAAAAGCTCGCCGACGACCCCATGACCGGCACCCTCGGCGAACTGGGCTTCGGCACCCAAATCCTGCCCGTCTCCGGTGCCGACATCCAGGACGAGAAAGTCCTCGGCACCTGCCACCTCGCCACAGGACGCGACGACCACCTCGGCGGAGATATCCTGCCCTCGATGTTTAAAAAACACCAGAACGCCACCCACGACGACATCCTCTTCGCGCCGCACAAAACACCCAACTTCAACCTCCGGGAAGTTCGCATGCAGCGCGATGGCGAAAGCACCGCAGTGATCCGCAACTTCAAACCCACCGAATACCTCCTCGCCGCCCTGCGCGAGGCACGCGAGGCATGAGTGCACCCGCCAACCCCGCCGCCACAGCCAATCCCTACGAAAGCGACCGCTTCCTCGCCGAATACCTGCTCTTCCACTTCGGTAAGGACCACGAGGTGCTTCCATGGGAAAGCGGGCCCCGCGATGCGCTCGGTTTCGTCCGGCGCACCGCCCGGGCAGCCCAAGCCGCCAGCCCAAAGGGTGGGCGTGCCCTGGATGTGGGTTGCGCTGTGGGCGGTGCCACATTCGCGCTCGCGGATCACTTTGACGAAGTGACCGGTATCGACTTTTCGTCCAGCTTCATCCAAGCGGCCAACCAACTGCTCACGGGAAAAGGAATCGACTACCCGCGCATTGAGGAAGGATCTGTCACCACCACGCTGCGTGTGGATCCCCCAGCCATTCGGAACCCAAAGGGCATCCACTTCCAACAAGGCGATGCCACAAACCTTTCCCGCAATCTCGGGCCCTTCGACTGTGTCCACGCCGCCAACCTGATCTGCCGCCTGCCGGAACCCATGCGCTTTCTCGATCAAGCGCCCTCGCTGATCAAGCCCGGAGGCTCTCTGGTCCTCGCGACCCCATGCACCTGGCTCGAAGAATACACCCCGCGCAACAAATGGCTCGGCGGCTACTCGGAAAATGGCAAACCCGTCGCCACCCTCGATCGCCTCAAAGCCATCCTCGAACCAAACTTCGACCTCGAAACCCGTTGCGACGAACCCTTCCTCATCCGCGAGCACGCCCGCAAATACCAGTGGTCCGTCTCCCTACTCACCACCTGGCGGCGGAAAGCCGGCCACTGAGCCCTTTGCGGTGCCCGAAATCACGCCACCAACTGGCCCTGAAAGGGCCATCGCTCAAAGCCCGGGTTTTCAAACCCGGGAAAGGATCGCCGTTGAGAAATGCATCCTGAAAGGACGCTCGAACGTGGAATCAACAAACGACAAATTCTTGCTGAGCCCACTCCACCCATTCTTTTCCCACAACCGATCTCACCCTGAATTGCCGCCGCCCCTCAGATACAGCATACTCACATCCAGTTCACGATGTCTGCAATTCACCCGGGAAACTGAACCAACCAACTACGGTCCACTACCCGCCCCCGCGTCAGCCCAATACACCGCTCGCCCATTCGCGCGAGCAACCTCGACTCCATTCCCCCTGACCGTTTGATGTCCGAGGCGGCCAATCCGCCTGCGCCTGCCCCCCCTGCGGGAAAACGCCCCGCGCGCGAACCTGTCAAAGCCCCACCGCTGTGCACCCCCTCTCCGCTTTCCCCGCTCCCCAACCTCCCCACAACTCCCGCCTCACCATTGCCCGAACGCTCCGGAACCGCCCCTCCCATAGCGTGCCCTCTCGATCTGTCTGCCTGTTGAACCACACGGTGAACCGCTGCTTCAC
>SLCJ01000196.1 GCA_007125835.1 Verrucomicrobiales bacterium
CCAAAGCGGCGGCCGGTTTCGATGTTGGCGGCGAGGTCGTCGATGTAGAAGGTTTCTTCGGGTGCGAGGCCGAGTGTGTCGGTGGCGTGGCGATACATGCCGGGGCCGGGTTTCATGTCGCCCACTTCGTAGGAATAGATGGCTTCCGGGAAATGCTGGAATACCGGGTAGCGGAGGCGGATGAACCGGCTGTGGATCGAGCTGATATTGGAGAACAGGATCAGGCGGAAGCCGCGTGCGGCCAGGGATTCGGCAAGGCTCCACGTGTGAGGCACAGGCTGAAAGATGTCTTCGTAGAGGGCTCGCACCTCGTCGGTGGTACCGGGAAAGGCGAGATCATGCTTCACCGCGCGGAGGAATTCGTCCTCGCCGCAGTGGCCGGACTCCAGGGGATCGCGGTGGTGTTCGACACGGTTTTTTGCGTCGGGAGTGTCGAGGTCCTGGCAGTGGTTGAGTTTCTCCACCGCCGGATCGAGGTCGAAGGAGAGTAGCACATTGCCAATGTCGAAGAGGAAGTTGCGGATCATGAGGGGATAGGGAGAGAAGGAAAAGCCGGTGGCCGAAGATGCGCGGGAAGATGCGCGGGAGCGTGCGGAAATGCAAGGCGCGGTGCGGCTGGATAGGCCCGCAATCGCAGTGGACAAGAAGGCAGTGCCGCGCATGTTGCCGCCATGGAAATCAGCATGAGCTCCATTCCTCCGGCTGCCCGTTACAAACTACTCGCCTCGCTCGTGGTGCCGCGCCCCATCGCCTGGGTCACGACCATGGACGGGCGCGGGCGGGTGAATGCGGCCCCCTATTCGTTTTTCAATTTGTTTGGGTCGGACCCGGCTATGCTGGCGCTGGCCCCTGGCAACCGGCGTCATGCGGCGCAGGGCGAGCAAGCTGTGATGAAGGACACCGCGCGCAACATCCGCGAGACCGGCGAATTCGTCGTGCACATGGTGACCAACGACCTGATGGACGGGATGCTGGCGACATCGCTGCCGGTGGAAGCGGGGGTGGATGAATTGGAGATGGCGGGCTTGGAGACCGCTGCTGCGGTGGCGGTTCGAGTGCCGAGAATCGCCGCCGCTGCTGCCGCTTTCGAGTGCCGGGAGATCCAAACCATCGAAATCGGCGGCAACCGTCTGGTGGTGGGCGAGGTGCTGCACGTGCACGCGCGCGATGGGCTGGTAGAGGAGGGCAGCCTGCATGTCGATCCCAAGGTCTGGTCGCCGGTGGGGCGCATGTCTTCACCGGATTGGTATTGCCGCACCACGGATGTGTTTCGTGCCTCGCCTGCCGCCAGATAAGGAGCCCCCCATTCGCCAGTGGGGGGGGTGCGGATGATCAGGAGAATGAGAGAGCGGCTTCCGTCCCACTCATTCGCGCCACGACTGAAGTCGTTGCTCCTTACGCAAGCGTGATGGTGAGGTTTTTGTCGTGTGGTGCAACAACAAAAATTGGCAGGCGATGATTAAACCTGGTAAACCTGGGATTAAACCTGGCGATGATTAAACCGGAGATCACCAGTGTCACTGCGCATCCATACCACAAGGCTAGTCCCCGCAATGTGAAAAAGGTCCAACTCCATTTCAGCAGCAAGCTCCTCTAGAGCCCTTGTCACACCCTTCCAAACACCGTAGTCATGCCAAACCACCATTCCGGCTGGAGCCACGCTCCGCAGAGCCTGAAGGCTGTCTGCTTTTGCGTACTCATAGCTATGAGAACCATCCACAAAAAACAACGAACAGAGCGAATGGTAGGGAGAAAAATCAAAGCGCGCTGAGTCGCCGAACTCCTGGTTTATCTTGGATTGATCCTCTGTGCTTAAATGGTTGCAACTCAAGAACAAGTCGCCTGAGGATTCCTTTTCAACCATATGCCCCTCGCCTATTTCAAGCTCAAATTCAGGCTCGGTTCCTTGGGGCAGATCAAGCGTCACGATTCTGGCATCTTGCGCGGTGTTCAGCGCAAGGTTCAGGGTGGTCCGGCCGTCAAAAGTGCCTATTTCAAAGAGCACCGAGCCATTTGGACACGTCGAGGCAAGAGCGGCAAGAATTCCCAATTCGGAAATGGTGACATTGCCGTTTTTCTTATGAAGGGCAGCGAGTTTAGGCGGTCTAAAAAACCCAGGAAGTTGCCATGCGGCTTTCTTCGGTAGAGATGTGCTCTGTTCGGAATTACGATTGATGCCTCTCATGCGTCGGGATGCAGTTCTCATAACGCGTCCAGCCCATGCGATGGGATAGTAAAGGTAAAGTGCGTAAGCTCCTCGGAGTTTCATTTGTTTGTTTGAGCCGTCGAGTGATCCTGCTCCTGCCTGGGGGTGAGATTTCGACCAGCGGCTGGGGGTGGACTGACCATGGCGGTTTAACCGGGATATAAAGCATGCTAGCGTGTTCTCTTCCCTATAGGAGAGGAGTGTAGGCGCGATTTGGCTTGAGAGCAAGTCTCTGGTTGAATTGACAGGCATGGACTCGACTGGAATGGTCGGGCTTCGGGGAGGTCTCGGGGAGGTCTCGGGGAGGTCTCGGGGAGGTCTCGGGGAGGTCTCGGGGAGGTCTCACTTTTTCCTTGAAATCAAAATTAGCCTAGGCTATATTTTGAAAATGAAGAGAATTTCCAGATGTGGAATTGGCCTGCTTTCCTTTTGGGTTGGCGCGCAGCGTCGTGGCTTGGTGGCGGTGGCATTAGGTGGGGCGGTGTTCGCGGGCTCCTGTGCGGCTCCGGGGTCGGGCGGCGATGAGGAGGGGGGCGTGCGCTATGAGGTGGTGGCGACTGTGGGCATGCTGGCGGACCCGTTGCGCGAGATTTTGTCTGGTGTGGAGGGGGTGGTGGTGACGCAGTTGATTGGCGAGGGGGTGGATCCGCACGGTCATACGCCGACTCGGCAGGATGTGATTGCTCTGCAGCGGGCGAACCTGGTGTTTTACAACGGGCTTCTGCTGGAGGGGCGGATGGGGGATGTGTTGGCGCGCACCGGGGGCGGCAGCCGTCCGACCTATGCGGTGGCGGAAGAGGTGGTGGGGCGCGGGGGATGGCGGGGCGCTGAACGCTTTCGCGAGGGAGATCCTCATTTGTGGATGGATGTGTCGGCCTGGGTGGTGGCGGTGGATGTGCTGGCTGATGTGCTGGCTGGTTTTGATCCGGATCATGAGGAGACAATCCGGGGCAATGCGCGGGAATACCAGGAGGGGCTGAGTGATCTGGATGCGTATGCGCGGACGGCTGTGGGGTCGATTCCCGAAGCACAGCGGGTGCTGATCACAGCGCATGACGCGTTCCATTATTTCGGAGCGGCCTATGGGTTGGAGGTGCATGGGATCCAGGGTGTAAGTACGGAGTCGGAGTCGGGGTTGCGGGATCTGGAGGCGTTGGTTTCAATGGTGGTCGAGCGAAGGATTCCGGCGGTGTTTCCGGAAACGTCGGTTTCCGACCGTAGCGTGAGGGCTCTGCAGGAGGGGGCGCGTGCGCGCGGGCACGAGGTTGTCATCGGTGGCCGTCTCTTTTCGGATTCGATGGGGCAGCCAGGAACCTACTCAGGGACATACGTCGGGATGATCGATCATAATGTGACAATCATCGCGCGGGCTCTGGGTGGAGATGTCCCGGAGCGCGGATTTCAAGGGAGGCTGGAGCCATGAGCGCGGCGCTTCATCGTTTGGCCGGCCATGATTCCGGCTCCGACGGCAAGGGGCCGGAGGATCATCCTCACGGTGTGCCGCTGGCGGTGCATGATCTGACGGTGGCCTATCACCGCAAGCCGGTGGTGTGGGATGTGGATTTGAATTTTCCCGAAGGCCGGCTGGTTGCGATTGTGGGGCCGAACGGGGCGGGCAAGAGCACGCTGCTCAAGGCCTGCCTCGATCTGATTCCGCGGGCGTCGGGCGAGGTGCGGGTGTATGGCAAGCCCTACCGCGAGAATCGCGGGCTGGTTGGCTATGTGCCTCAGCGCGAGTCGGTGGATTGGGACTTTCCGGTGTCGGTGCTGGATGTGGTGGCGATGGGGACTTATCGGCGGCTGGGGTGGCTGCGGCGCGTGGGTGGGACGCAGCGGCGCGAGGCGATGGAGGCGTTGCGAAAAACTGGGATCGAGCATTTGGCGGGGCGGCAGATCAGTCAGCTTTCCGGCGGACAGCAGCAGCGTGTGTTTCTGGCGCGGGCGCTGGCGCAGGATGCGCGCGTGTATCTGATGGACGAGCCTTTCGCCGCCGTGGATGCCGCCACCGAGCGAGCGGTGGTGGATGTGCTGCGCGGGCTGAACGAGCGGGGGCGAACTTGTGTGGTGGTCCACCATGATTTGGCCTCAGTGCCGCGTTATTTCGACTGGGTGGTGCTGCTGAACATGCGGGTGGTGGCGGCGGGTCCGGTGGACGAGGTGTTCACTCCGGAGAACCTGGAAAAAACCTATGGCGGCCAGCTGAACCTGCTCGGCGAGGCTGCCCGCGCGCTGCAGAATGTGGAGTCATGATCCCCAGGTTTCGGCGGGCGAACTCTCACTGCTGTGGGAGGTGCTCACCTTGCGTACGCACAACACCCGGCTGGTGGTGTTGGCCACGAGTTTGCTGGGCGCGGCTTCGGGGGTGGTGGGCTCGTTCCTGCTGCTGAGGAAACGGGCATTGATGGGCGATGCGCTGGCGCACGCGACGCTACCCGGGCTGGGCATTGCGTTCGGTGTGATGACCTATTTTGGCATGAATGCGCGGTCGCTGCCGGGGCTGTTGTCCGGAGCTGTGGTCACGGGCGTGCTGGGTCTGTTGCTAATGTTAGCAATCACGCGCACGACGCGGCTTGGCGATGATGTGGCGATGGCCATAGTGTTGTCGGTGTTTTTCGGGTTTGGGGTGGCGGTGATGGGGGTGGTGAAGGCGCTGCCCGGTGCGGCGGCGGCGGGCCTGGACGCGTTCCTGTATGGTCGCCCGGCCTCGATGCTGGCGGGGGATTTGGTATGGATTGGTGGCGGGGCGGCGCTGGTATTGGTGGCGGTATTTTTGTTGTTCAAGGAATTGGCGGCCTTGTGTTTTGACGAAGCGTTCCTCGAGGCCCAGGGCTTTTCGTCCTGGTGGATGGATGTGGTGCTGCTGGCCCTGGTGGCGCTGGTGACGGTGATCGGATTGCAGGCAGTGGGCCTGGTGCTGGTGATTGCCTATTTGATTATCCCGGCGGCGGCGGCCCGCTTCTGGACGCAAAGCCTGCCGCGCATGACCCTGGTGGCGGCGGCAGTGGGGGCGGCCAGTGGATGGGCGGGAGCCACGGCCAGCGCGCTGCTGCCGCGCATGCCTGCCGGGGCGGTGATCGTATTGGTGGCCTCCGGGTTTTTCGCGGTGAGTTTGCTGATGGCCCCGGCGCGCGGCCTGCTGCCGCGGTTGTGGCGGGCGAGGGTTCTTCGCCAGCGGGTGCGCCACCAACATGTGTTGCGGGCGGTCTATGAAATTCTCGAGCAGGCAGTGAGAAAGGATGGCCCGGCGCAGGGAGTGGCCAACCGTTCCTGTTCGTTTGCCGACCTGCTTGTCAAACGCTCATGGACGCCCCGCCAACTGCGGCGGATTCTCGCCCGCGAGGCCGGGCAGGGTCATCTGCAGCGCCGTTCCGGGGGCGAGGTCCGGCTCAGCGAGGCAGGGTTTGGCGAGGCGGCGAGGGTGACCCGCAATCACCGGCTGTGGGAGGCTTATCTGGTGACTCACGCGGATATCGCGCCGAGCCACGTGGATCGCGATGCAGATATGGTGGAACATATCCTGGATGCGGAGATGGTGGCGCGTTTGGAGGAGACCTTGCGGGCCGGGCAGGCTTGGGTTCCGCTGCCGCCCAGTCCGCATCCGATGGGTCCAGCCGACCGAGACAGGAGGGATAAGGACTCGTGAGCTGGCATGTGTTCGACACATGGATTGTGGTGATCGCGGCGCTGACGGCGGCCGCCTGCGCGCTGCCGGGCACGTTTCTGGTGCTGCGCCGGATGAGCATGATGGGCGATGCGATCAGCCATGCGGTTTTGCCGGGGATTGCGGCGGCGTTTCTTCTTGCGGGAACTCGCACCAGTCCGCTGTTGTTTCTTTTTGCGGCGGTGGCCGGTGTACTCACGGCGCTGGCGAGCGACTGGATCAGCCGGATAGGTGGAGTGGAAAGGGGGGCGGCGATGGGGGTGGTGTTCACCACTTTGTTTGCCATTGGCTTGTTGATGATTGTGCGCGCGGCGGATCACGTCGATCTCGATCCTTCATGTGTGCTGTTCGGTGCGATTGAGCTGGCACCGCTGGACATGTACGAATGGGCGGGGGTCACGGCCCCGAGGGCGGCGTGGGTTGGAGCGGCGGCGCTGGTCGGCAACGCGTTGCTGCTCGGTCTTTTCTACAAGGAGATGCGCCTTGCCGCTTTTGATCCGGGCCTTGCCGAGACCCTTGGATTTTCGCCGGGACGTATGCATTTCCTGCTGATGGTGATGGTGGCGGTGACCACGGTGGCGGCGTTTGAGGCGGTCGGCAGCATTATGGTAATTGCCATGCTGGTGGTGCCCCCGGCGACGACCCTGCTGCTGACCCGCCGCCTGTGGGTCGCGCTGGTGGTGGCCCCGGCGCTTGGGATCTTATCCGCACTTCTCGGGCACTTGGGTGCCTTGTGGATTCCCCATAGCTTTGGCCTTCCGCCCACCAGTTCCTCCGGAATGATGGCGGCGTGCACTGGCCTACTGTTTACACTGGCATGGCTGTTCGGTCCGGCGGGGCTTTCCGGGATGCGCCGAAAGCGGCAGCCAATGACCCCGGAGGCTTGAAGGATCCTTTTGCCCGAGTCATGGCTTGTTTGGCGCAAGTCTGGTCTCCTCCGTCCTACAGCGCTACCGCCAATGAGGGGCACTTTTCCTGGCGGATTCTTTGCTCAGTCCTTGGCAACAAGCCAATATTTCTTGCGGTGAAGACATTGTCATGGAGTCCCGATTCCGATACAATCGGATGTCGGATGCCTTGGATGTTTCGTTTGAGGGGCCGCATCCCGCCGCTCCTCTCCGGCTCTTTCCCAAGCCGTTCTCAAGAGCAAAGCATCCTGAACAAAAAATCCTGAACAAGCAAGATCTCATGAAAAGAAAAACGATCCCCTTATTGGCTGCTGCCGCCTTGATTCCGCTGTTGGACATCTCCCCGTCGTTGGATGCAGCGACAATGCTCCACAACGAGGGCTTCACCGCCAACAACCAGGCATTGCCCGGCCATCCCAATTTCGCTTCAGACATCAGCGAGGCGGGAGCCAACTGGGACGTGAGCGAGGGGGCGTGGGGAGTGGTCGGTACGCCGAAGATCCGGCTTTTCTGGAATGGCGAGGGTGGGGCGGATTCCGGCACTGGTTTCGACACATTCGCTTCAAGAAATACGATTCAGTTCGAAGGGCCGAATGCCAAGGGAGGAAGCGAGGATTTTTACATCCATTTCATTCCCGATCTGAATGCCGGAGTGAATATCGTGGACTTCAACTTCCTGGTCTCGAATACAGAGCTGTATGATGTGGATTGGTGGATTCGTCCGGTGGTGGTGGGGGACGACGAGGAGGTCGATCTAGCCGCCACGCCTTTGGCTTCGGGAAATTTCGGGATCCTGGGCACGGGTGCTACCACCACCGCCAACCATACGGAGACGGTGGACTTCGAGGGCGAGCTGGGCCAGGCGGTAGTGCTGCACATCCGCAACAACGACGCTGGCGACAACAAGCATTCCACGTTTCATTTCAATTTCCTGAATTTCGACCAGATCATCAATCCGGACGCGGCACCCCCGGTTCTCGTAGAAGCTCCTGCGGGACCGGCATCCGGGCTGACGCTCCAGGAAGAGACCTTTAGTTTCGTCGCCAACGACCCGAATGACGAGGATTATGAGATTCTGGTGGACTGGGGTGATGGTTCGATCACAGGCTGGCACGGGCCTGTCGCCTCCGGTTCGCCGGTTATCTTGCAGCAAACCTATGTGGACGAGGGCCTGTATTTGATCCGTGCCCGGGCGCGCAATTTCTCGGGGGATGTGTCCGACTGGGTGGACATTCAGGTGATCGATGTGGAACTCGACCCCGACGCACTGCCGGAGGTCGTGGAGGCCCCTGCCGGACCAACTTCGACTTCGGCCTTGAAGAGCGAGAGTTACACATTCACGGCCACGGATCCATTGGGTGGGACTGTGGAGATTGAGGTGGATTGGGGGGATGGAAGCTTTTCGGGGTACTCCGCTCCGGTAGCGGGTGGAACGCCTGTTCCGTTTGAAAAAACCTATGTTTTGCCGGGAACCTTCACAATTTTCGCCCGTGCACGGAGTGCGTCGGAAGGAGTTTCCGATTGGGTTGAGATTCAAACGGTGGATGTGGGTGCGGCGCAACTGCTCGACCCCGTGTTGATCAATTTCTGGGCCACGGGCACGACTGGAAACGAAATGACTTTGGCGCAAGCCCAGGCTTTGCTTGGCGACGATGTGACACTGATCAGCCGCCAGGTCAACCCGGGGGGGACGAAAGCCTGGACAGGACCGGGGGGCATTTCCGGCAGTGTGGCCAATGCCGATTGGTGGCAGAGTGGCATGCTGGACGCGCTGGGCCAGCCGTGGGCATCCATTGCGGCATTCAATGCGACTGGCGGCCTGCAGGTGAACATGAACCTGAGTGACTATCTCAATGCGACGGGAGCGGGTTCCTACCGTGTCACAATATATTATGGTGCTCACAACGTGAGCGGCGCTGAAGTGCTGCAAGATGAGAGCAGTCAGATTGTGACAGTTGCGGATGGTGATGTCACCGTGACGGACTTTGCATCGGAGCTTTCCGAAACATTAAGCAATCGTTGGCGCGGGCTTGGCACCACCCACACCTTCTCTGGAGCTAACTTGACCATTTCAATTCCTCAACAGTCGGGCGCCCAGGGAGGGATTTCCGCCATTCTTGTCGACATCCCCATGTCGGAAAATTCTCCCTCCGTGGTGGATGTGCCCGCCGGGCCGTCTTTGCTGGGCCTGCTGGAGGAGGGGAGCTTCTCCTTCTCGGCTATCGATCCGTCGGATGAACAGGTGGAGATTCGCGTTGACTGGGGTGACGGCCGGATTTCCGACTGGCTGGGGCCGGTGGACTCCGGCGATCCGGTGAACGTGCAGCAGTCCTATCCTGTGGAAGGCGTCTATACTATCAGGGCGCGTGCGCGCAATGCGTCCGGCAGTCTCTCGGCTTGGCAGGTGTTGCAGACCATTGAGATCGAGTTTGATCCGAACGTGCTGCCTGAGATCGTGGTGTCGCCTGCCGGACCAGTATCCACAGCCACCATGCAGACGGAGACTTATACGTTCACTGGCACAGACCCTTCGGGCGAAGTCGTGGAGATCGAAGTGGACTGGGGGGATGGCAGTTTCTCCGGATTTTCCACCCCGGTGGCAAGTGGCACGCCGGTTCAGTTCGAAAAGGCTTATGCCGTGGTCGGCAGCTATACGATCTTCGCTCGCGTGCGCAATGCCTCGGGAGCTGTCTCGGATTGGGTTGAGATTCAGACTGTGACTGTGAATGAAGGACCGCTCGCTCTGGCCGGTCTGTGGGAGTTTGCCGATCCCGGTGATCTGGGCAAGGCGACCTTTGGCGACGATCTTGTGTTCAACGGATCGGTTTCGGCAGTGGAGGGGATTGACATGGAGGATCCGGCCATGGACCTGCCGGCGGCCTCGTGGATTGCGGTGACGAATCCGATCGGGCCAAATGGTTCATCCGGCTCGCCGACGCGCACCAACCGCTACGCGATCGTGATGGATTTCAAGGTGCCGGTGTTTCAGGGCACGGGCGACGGAGCCTTCTCTGCTCTGTTTGATTTTGACGGCGGCGGTAGTGATGCAGATTACTTCATCCGCAAGCAGGCGAACCAGCCGGAACTGGGGGTGGCGACGGTCTGGAACTACGTGGGTTCGGGGCCTGAATCGACGGGCGACGGGACCACCGGCACGGTGCTCGCGGACACGTGGTATCGCCTGATACTCACTGCCGACAATGGTGTCGCGGGCGAGTCGGCTGTATTCTTGAACGGTGTTAGGATCGGCACCCATGCGACGGGTTCGATTGACCAGTTGCGCCGCTCGATTGGTGAGATCCTACGGGTTGGCTGGGACAACGACGGTGAGGATTCGGACATGGTGATCTCCATGCTGGCGCTGTTCAACGGAACCTTCGGCGATATCGAGGCAGCGTTGCTTGGTTCCGCTGGTGATCCGGTGGATGTGGCATTCCCGCTGAACCTGATCTGGACCGCGACGGAGAGTGGTGAATGGACCGAGGGTGAGGTCGGTGGAGATATGAACTGGGCGCTTGTGGCAGACGGCACTCCCAGTGAATTCATCCCGTTCTCCGATGTGCGGTTTGACGAAACAGCCGACCGCTTTGAGGTGATTGTGGATGCGGGTGGCGCGCGTGCGGGAACGATGACATTCGATTCCTTCGGCGAGGATTACACGCTGGGCGGCGGTCCGGTGAGCGGCGTTGGCGGATTGATTAAATTGGGAGAGGAGACATTGACGCTGACGGGAGCCAATACCTTCACCGGCGAGACCGTGGTAGACGAGGGGTTGCTGGTGGTTGCCCACCCGCTTGCGTTGCAAGGCAGCACGGTGAGCCCTGTTTTCCCCTTCGCCACGATTTCGTTCGATGAATTGACCGCCGTGACCTTCGGCGGGCTGGGTGGTGACGGCGACATCGTGCTGGAGAACGAAGTGGCAGCGCCGGTGGAGCTTGCCGTGGGCGGAAACAACCAGAGCACGACCTTCGGCGGGCAGTTGAGTGGCCAAGGATCGCTGCTCAAGACCGGATCGGGTGCGCTCACGCTCGGCTTTGACAACATCCACACCGGCGGCATTGAGATCGCCGACGGAGCACTGAGCATCAATGGCGGCAACAATCTGGGCCCCGGTGACCTGACGGTAAGCCGGAGTTCGACAGGTGCCTTCCTCACAGTCACCGGCGGCTTCGCGGCGATCGGCAATGACATTGCTTTTGGTGATGTCGACGCGCGACTCGACCTCTTCAACAACGGCGGCAGCGAAACCGACTTTTCCGGAACATTGAATGGCGGGGGCGATGACTTCGCGCTGCGCCTGACAACGGCTACCGCAGGAGATTCGACCACGATCCACCGTTTCAGCGGGTCGGCGGGAACATTGGCAGGGCGTGTTCAGATCTGGCGTGGTGTGATAGAACTCGCCGATGGCGGTGCCCTCGGCAATGCCCTGATCGACCTCAGCGGTAACAACGCGGCGGCCGGTGACCTTCGTTTTGCCGGGTCGATGACAGTAACCAACGATCTGGAGGTGCTGTTTGCCTCCTCCATCGGTGTGGGCAACGATACCGATACGGTCATCCTGAGTGGCACCGTGGGCGGCACCGCCTCGCTGCGCAAAGTGGGCCCTGGCACGCTTGTGCTCACCGGGGAAACGACCACGACCGGAAACGTGTTGGTGCAGGAGGGCAGCTTGGTGCTCGTTGACGACGCCTTGCTTGCCAGCGTGCCCCTGCTCAACATGTCTGCCGGAGCCACGCTCGACATTTCGGCAGTGGAAGGCTCGTTCGACCTGTCGGGTGTGCTTCGCGGCACCGGCGAAGTGGTCGGCTCGTTGAACGCCAGCGGCAGCATCGAGCCCGGGCCCGCAGCCAACACAATCGGCGAGCTGGCCGTGTCGGGTGGTTTGACGATGGACGGCGGAGGACTGGTCTTTGACTATGATTCGCGCGACGAGCAATCCGACACCCTGGTCCTCGGTGGTGGAATCACGCTGGGAGGAACGGTTAATCTACAAATCGGCGACCTGGCTGCTGGGGATGACGAGAAGGAAGTGCTGGCGGACGGAACCAAGCTGGTTCTGATCGAGTATAACGGATCCATCGACGGATTGTTCTTTGTAAACGGTAGTCCCAACGTGGCGGAGGGCGCGACGCTGGAGATTGACGGCAACACGTTCTTGTTCTCCTATGACGACACCAACCTGGCCAGCAACGGCACGCGGTTTGTCACGCTCACCGCTGACGAAGGTGCGACCCCTCCTGCGGGTGGGTTCGACCAGTGGGCGCTGGACGCCGGGCTGGACGGCAGCCCCGGGCTGGAGAACGGATTGTTTGATGATCCGGACGGCAGCGGGCGGCCAAACCTTGTCGAGTTCTTCCTCGCGGGCAACCCTCTCGACCCGGCCGACAACGGCATGCTGGCCTCGCAGGTGATGGATGTGGACGGTGTCGGTGACGCGCTGGTGCTGAGCTTTGCTGCGCCAGCCGGAACCGATTTCAGCGGTGGTTCGCAAGCGACGATCCACGGCCTGA
>SLCJ01000267.1 GCA_007125835.1 Verrucomicrobiales bacterium
GCCTTGAAGTCGAGGTGTGCGCGGGAAACCGCGAGCTTGAATCCCTGCCGCTCGACCTTGAGGGCAGCGCCGACTTGGAGAGCTTTTGCACCCGCGCCATCCTCACGGTCCAGATGGATCGAGCCTACCCGGATCCCGAAATCAAACTCCGCGTGCGCTTCCGCCGCGCAAACCTCGAGGCTAGCAGCACCGCAACTTATTGAGAACCAATCTCATAGAGATATTTTTTGCGTGGCGCGCCACAGCATCGTATGGATTTATAGCGCCAAGAAAAACAGCGCGTCCATACCATGAGCACCACTGCATCCACATCGACAAAAACATGTTCTTCCTGCGCCCACTGGAAAGCGGAAGAAAACAACAATGGTGAGTGCCGACGCCATGCCCCACAGGTCGTTTCCTTCGAGATCGACAGCTCGTTGAGCATCGAGTCCAAATTCCCCACCACCTCGGCCTCCGATTGGTGCGGCGACTACGAAGAGAAATAGAACTCAGTCCGTGTTGATTAAACATCAGGCTGCCGTCGTCGGTGTGGCAGCCCCTGCCGCCTGTCTCTGCACGGCGGACGCGCAGGCCGGGGCGATCAACATCTCGCGGACCTCACCGACGTATGGCTCGCCGACCCCAACCACGGCTCCTCCCCGGTGGTCGCGCAATGGCGGGGGGCAGACCGGAATTTGAGACATGTCCGACACCAGAAAAGAACGCGACTCCATGGGCGAACTTGCCGTTCCCGCCGATGCTCTCTTTGGAGCCTCGACCCAGCGGGCGGTGGAGAATTTCCCCATTTCCGGCCAACGCCTCGAGCCGACCCTGATCCACGCCATGGGCTGGATCAAGGAGGCCGCCGCACACGCCAATGCCGCCACCGGTGACCTGCCGGAGGATCTCGGGCGCGCCATTGCCGATGCCGCATCTGCGGTGGCGGCGGGCGAACATGACGATCATTTTCCGGTCGATGTCTACCAAACCGGTTCCGGCACCTCGACAAATATGAACGCAAACGAGGTGATCGCCTCGCTGTGCCGCCGCGCCGGATTCGAGGCTCACCCGAACGATCACGTGAATCTCAGCCAGTCCTCCAACGACACGTTTCCCACCGCGATCCACGTCGCTGTTTGTCTCGCCCTGCGCGACAGACTCATTCCCGCATTGCAATTGCTGGAACAATCCCTGGCGCGGAAGGCTGCCGGGTTCCATCCCATCCTGAAAATCGGCCGCACCCACCTCATGGACGCGGTGCCGATGCGTCTTGGCCATGAATTCTCCGCCTACGCGTCCCAGGTCGGGCACGGAATCGATCGCTGCCAAAGGGCCATCGAGGCGCTGATGGAAATTCCACTCGGCGGCACCGCCATCGGTACCGGCCTGAATCGCCACAAGGATTTCACCGGATTGGCCGTATCCCATCTAGGCAAACGCACCGGCTTTCCCTTCCGGCCCGCCACCAACCCCTTCGAGGCGCAAGCCGCACGCGACGCGCTCGTCGAAGCCCACGGCCAGATAAACGGAGTGGCCGTCTCGCTTCATAAGATCGCCAGCGACATCCGTCTGCTTGCCTCCGGGCCCCGCTGTTCGATCGGCGAGATCCGCCTCCCCGCCATCCAGCCGGGATCGTCCATCATGCCGGGAAAGGTCAATCCCGTGCTCTGCGAATCCCTGACCATGGTGGCAGCACGCGTGTTCGGAAACCAGACGACCGTTACCTTCTGCGGCGCCAACGGACAGTTTGAATTGAATGCAAGCATGCCGCTTCTCGCGCAGGCCGCGCTGGAGTCCATCCACCTCCTTGCCAACGCGGCGTCGGTGTTCGCGGAGAAATGCATCGACGGCATCGAAGCCGACGAACAACGCTGCGACGAACTGATCGAACGCTCCCTGGCATTGGTCACCTCCCTTGTGCCGCTGATCGGATACGACAAGGCGGCAGCCATCGCCAAGGAGGCTATGGAGTCGGGCCGCACCATTCGCGAACTGTGCGCCGAGAGAATGTCTGAATTCGGCATCACCCCGGAGCAACTCGAACACGCCCTCGATCCGGCCACCATGGCAGGGGAATGATCCGCCCTTCCACGGGGGCTGCGGCAGCGGCGGGGCCGCCGCGTCGCCACCCTGAAAACTCGCCCTTGAAGTGTTTGCGCGAACACATTATGATGGCCGACATGACGACCATCGCCCCCCCCGACCTGCCCGCGCTTCTCAAGACACATTTCGGCTACGAGAGCTTCCGCCCGCTGCAAAGAGAGATCATGGAGGCGACCCTGGCCGACAGGGACACCCTCGCGATCCTGCCCACCGGCGCGGGAAAAAGCCTGTGTTACCAACTCCCGGCATTGGCGCGCGACGGCGTCACGCTTGTCGTCTCGCCGCTGATCGCGCTGATGAAAGACCAGGTCGACCAACTCTCCGCATCGGGCGTGCCCGCGACCTTTCTCAACTCCACACTCGACCCGCAGGAAAACCGCGAACGCCTCGCCGCCATCCGCGCAGGTGAGACCCGGCTCGTCTACCTCGCCCCCGAGCGGCTGATGTCCGGCGACTTCCTCTCCGGCCTCGCCGACTGGAACATCTCCGCCATCGCCATCGACGAAGCCCACTGCATCAGCGAATGGGGCCACGACTTCCGCCCGGAATACCGGCGCCTGCGCGAAGTGCGCGAAGCCCTGCCGGGCACCCCTGCCATCGCCCTCACCGCCACCGCCACACCGCGCGTCCGCGAAGACATCATTGCCCAACTCGCCCTGCGCGACGCCGCCGTATTTCTCGCCAGTTTCAACCGCCCCAATCTCAACTACCTCGTCGAGCCCAAACAAGACGCCACCACCCGCATCGTCCATTTCATCCGCGAACGCGACGGCCAATCCGGCATCGTCTACTGCCAGTCCCGCAAACGCACCGAAGAGGTCGCCGCAACCCTTCGCCACAATGGCATCGAGGCCGTATGTTACCACGCCGGCCTCGAACGCGAGGAACGCGCCCGCAACCAGGATGCCTTCCTGCGCGACGAGGCACGCGTCGTCTGCGCCACCGTGGCCTTCGGCATGGGCATCAACAAACCCGACGTGCGTTTTGTCATCCACGCCGACCTGCCCAAGCACATCGAAGGCTACTATCAGGAAACCGGGCGCGCCGGACGCGACGGCCTGCCCGCCGACTGCCTGCTCCTTTTCTCGCGCGGTGATGTGACCAAATACCTCCGCTTCCTCGACGACATCCCGGAAGGCGATGCGCGCGATCACGCCCGCCGCCAGCTCGGGCAAATGGCCGACTTCGGCGAAAGCGAAGCCTGCCGCCGCGCCTCCCTGCTCGCCTACTTCGGCGA
>SLCJ01000355.1 GCA_007125835.1 Verrucomicrobiales bacterium
CGTTCGGCGCGGGTGGAGAGATAACCGGGTTCGAGCGTATGCACCCATTCGATGCGCCCGTCGGCAAATTCATCGCGGTGGGTCATCACCACCGGCAGATCCGGCTCGAGTTCGTGCAGGGTGGGTCGGTGCTGCGGCGGTTGCCACGGAGCCACTTCCAGCGGCCAAAGCAGCGATGGCCCAGCCTCGGACGCCACGCCTGGACCCGAAAACACGGAGAAGCCCCCCAGAAGGGAAGCCGCAATAAGAGCAATTGGGCGCGAACGCCGGGAGTGGTTCATGAGAGCCATGATGGGAAATGGGGCGGGAGCCGCCGGAAAGCGACGTTGAATGATCTATCACCCCATTGCAAAACGAAGCAAGCACATCGGAAAAATTGCGAAGTTCTCGGTAGGATCTGCGCAGTTGCGAGCGGGTGAGTCGAAAAACGTGTGCGGCGACAATCAAAACATCATTTTCAGCCATCCAATTTTTATCCAAAAAAATTCTCGATGACTCTGCTGCAAAATGTTTTCTACACTGCCCTGCTACTGCGTCCCCGGCTGTGGCATTTCCACCTCGATCCGGTGCACCACATGGCGGAAGAATCCCCTCGCGGGTATGGCATCATGCCCGGGCACGGCGGTCACCTCATCAGTGCGGAGCATCAATCCGTTATCGCCGGGCTGCCAGGTGGTGTCGGCATCGACCGGAGCCCAGTTTTCTAGATCCTCAGAAAATTCCAAGCCGACCTCGAGCCAGAATGGCAGGGCCCGCTGCGGACGGGATAGGCGGATGCTCCCCTCGCTCGCCTCGAGATGCGCAGCGGGAACTGCGGCGATGGGTGAACCCGCACCAAACACGTATCCTGCGAGGTGCTCCGCGCCCCAATCATCGAGTCCGCCGCTCGTAGCGTGTTCGAAGTCATCGGGGATGCCATCGCCATCCACATCAAATTGGATCCCGGCCCAGGCAAACTGCGCGGGCGAAAGCACCTCCGGCACAATTCTCACGAAGTCCACTGCTCCGGACGGCGGGTCAGCTCTCTCCGCATCACCTGCGAGGAAAAAATCGTGGTGACTGTGCAGCGACTCGTTCGTGAGGTCGTTTGCCGAGGCCGCCAGGTTCCCATTGAGATAGATCCGCAGGGTTCCCGATCCGGCATCCCGCACGGCCACCACATGGTGCCACCAGCCATCATCAATCGCCTCCGAGGTGGACACCTCCGAAGCCACCATTGCGTCCGCGATGCGGAAAACCACCCGCCCATTATCCACTCCCAGCCACCAGCCTTCCGGCAGCGAACGCCCCCCTTTGGCCAGTAGTGGCCCATCCGCCCCCGCGCCGCCCGTTGCCAACCGAACCACCGCCTCCACGGTGAACGAATCCGCCGCCCCAAAATCAAAGCGTCCACCGCCTCGGCAATCTCGAAGAAACAAAGCGGGCCCACCCCCGATCGCCGCCGCCACGCCGCCGAAGGCCAGGGCTCCGTTGATCACCGACACTGCGCTATAACATGAAATCTCACCATGAGAAGACCCGGGATGCCGGTTCACCACGGCTTTCTCCCCCTGCGGCAGCGCGCCCTCGGCCATCCCCTCGCCAAATGTCCACAGCGCCGGACGCGGGTTTTCGTCAACCCATCCCCCCTGGGCAAGAAAATCCAGCCACATCTCCAAATTGGTATAATGAGGATGGATGTCGTGGCCGTTGCGGTCGCTGGCGTTTTGCGGATCAAGGCCCATTTCGCGCTCCCACCAATCGGGCATGCCATCGCCATCACTGTCCGGCGCGGGCGGCAGGGAGTGCAGCACGGGATACCCGCCCACTTCCGATGGCGAATCAATGTGCGCTCCTGAGAGGTCGTCCACCGAGCGAATCACCCTCCTGTCCACGGCATCGCGGGCCAGGTGCGCTCCGGCCCTCTGCCGCAGCAGGCTCCGCAGGCCGTCCGGGCCATGGCGGCTTGTCAGTGGCAGATCGATCCTTGAGCTCGACCACTGCGGTGAACCGTCGAACATCGAAGACCCCCAGTCCGCCGGCGGTGCTCCATACCAAAGCGTCACACGATTGCCTGTCTGATGGATTGTCGTCGTCGAATCCGGGGCGTCGAAAAGTGTGGTGTTTAAAGTCGATGTGTTTGGACCGCTGATACCGATGTTGCCCACGTAATTCATATCCAGCCGCGGATTATTCGACCCGGTGTAGCCATAACGGCTTCTCGGGTGATACATCAGGTTGTTCACGAAATCGAGGCGGGTTGGGCGGTCGTCGATCCCCGCTGGCCGTGGATTGCGGCTGAAATTGTGCGCAAACAAATTGTGGTGAAACGTGATGTCGCCCCCGTTGATCAGCGATCCATAGGAGCGCGTGCCCTTGTCGTGGCACGACTCATATAGGCCTTCGCTGATCACCGACCACTGGACGGTGATTCGGTGCGATCTTGTCACGGACAGCACTTCGTCAATCCCCCAGGACGTGCTCAGATGATCCAACATCACATCCTCGCTGCGGAAAATCCACAGCGCGTCTGGCGGGTTGTCGAAAGGGCATCCCGCCTCGCCCAGTCGAAACCGGAGATGTCGCAGGATGACATCATCGCCGCGCACCTGGGTCATTTGATTGCGTATGGTGACACCGTCGCCGGGAGCGGTCTGCCCGGCAATCGTCACATTGGATCCAATTTGCAAACGGCTGGCCAGCGCGATCTCTCCCGCCACATCGAAAACAATCGTCCTGGGCCCATTCGCGGAAGCCAGACCCGCCCGCAACGAGCCGGGTCCCGAATCATTTAAGTTTGTCACCTTATACACATCCCCGCCGCGCCCGCCACGTGCGAACTTGCCCGCACCTTCCGCACCCGGAAATGCCAGCCCCTGCCAACCAAAACCACGCAGCACAAAGCGGTCCGGACGCAAGGCCCCCTCGCTGACCACCACCCGTGCCAGTTGCCCGCGAAACCGCCACTGCCCGCCCTCCGATCCAATCTCTACCGGCATCGAGGCGGTGCCCAGGTTAGCCAGCTCCAGCCCGCCCAGATCGAGCGCCCTTCCTCCCTCATCGGTCCATAACCCCATCCCGTCCACGAACACTCGCAACTCGCCGCGCTGTCGGTCTACCACCACCGCCACATGGCACCACCCCGATGTTCTTGGAGCTCCCGTCATGAAGTGGGCCTCACGCCCCGCCACATTCACACGCAGGCTCGGCCGCCCGCCAATGGTGGATCCCCGCAGCGAAGCCTGCCCCGAAATCGCACCACCCGCCCCCCACGCCATCAAAACCTGATCCCCCTCGTATCCTCCGAAATCCACAGCAAACTCCAACGTCCGGCTTTGCC
>SLCJ01000265.1 GCA_007125835.1 Verrucomicrobiales bacterium
AAAGACACGGTGTATGGGCAGAGCCCCAGGTGGCGGGAGGAGGCCGTGCTCAAAGCGGACCTTCGGGTGCGGCGTTCGGCGGCGGATGGTGAAGGAATTGGCGCGGAATACCAGGGAGAGTTCCATTTGCGTGATGACACGCGTGAGATTCGCGCCAGCCTGTTTGGCGCTGGCGTTTGGCGGGCCGGGCCTGGCGGGGAGGATGCGTCCCGCCCTCGGTTGCAATCGCTCGAATGGGCCGCTTCGGGCATCCGGTCCGGAGGCACGACCTACAATTTCCGCAATGACGACCCGGGTCCGGCACCGCTCGGCTGGTCGTTTCTCTTCGAGCGTGACACCGCCGACTGAGCGGGCTACCGCACGTGGATTTCAAGCCACTTGCCGCCTTCGCCTCCTTCGGGTGCCGGCGCGGGTGACTGGCAGGCCGGCCAGAGGGCAACGGCACCCGCAGGTATGGGAATCCCGCCCCATTTCAGCGGGGTGACGGCCATGAGTAGGCTCATGGTGTCGTCGCCACCGTGCATGGGATCGCCAGGTTGCCGCAGGTTGACGGTGAAGTGGTCGCAGTCGGCGAGCGGGTTACCGGCGTCGGCCGGGTGGAGCTGTGGCTCGAAATCATCGAAATCAATGCACTGCATGGATTCCTTGATGTGAAGTTGCCGCGGCTTGCCGTCGAGTCCGTTCCGGTTCCAATCGAACACACGGTAGGTGGTGTCGCTGTTTTGTTGAATTTCGAACACGAGGAGGCCGCCGCCCAAGGCGTGAACGCGGCCGCTGTGGACCATCAGGCTGTTGCCGGGGACGGCTTCCATCGAGTGGATGCATTCGGCCACCGTGCCGTCGGCGAGGGCGCGCCGGAAGCCATCGCGAGTGACACCGGCGCGCAGCCCCGCGTAGAGAAGAGCGCCCGGCTCGGCGTCGGCTACATACCACATTTCGGATTTGGGCTCGCCGCCGAGTTCGGCGGCACGGGAGGCGGGCGGGTGAACCTGGATGGAAAGATCGGCTGCGCAATCGAGCACTTTGATCAAAAGGGGAAACCGCCTGGATGGGTGTGCCGCCAATGATGTGCCAAAAATGGCGGGCCTGTGTTTGTTCCACAGGTCGTTCAAGGTCATGCCCGCCAGTGGGCCCTCGGCGGCGCGACTCTGGCAGTCGTCCCGGTCCGACATTTCCCACGATTCACCGTAGGGTTGTGCATCGGGGAGGCTGCGCCCGAGAGCGGTCTCGATGCGGCGACCGCCCCAGACGCGGACTTGATAAGCCGGGGTGAACAGGACGGGCTGTGCCGGGATTGGCATGGGTGGAGGGATCAGGCTTTTGACAAGGTGCCGGCGTTTCCCGCGGTGCGGGGGAAGGGGATCACGTCGCGGATGTTGCGCACGCCGGTGAGGAACATCAGCAGCCGCTCGAAGCCCAGACCGAAGCCGGCGTGGGGCACGGTGCCGTAGCGCCGCAGGTCGAGATACCATTGGTAATCTTCTTTGGAAATTCCGTGGTGTTTGAAATTCTCTTCCAGAACCGGCAGGCGCTCCTCGCGCTGGGCGCCGCCGATCAACTCGCCAATTCCGGGCACGAGCAGGTCCATGGCGGCGGCGGTTCGTTCGTCGTCGTTGCGGCGCATGTAGAAAGGTTTGATTGAGGCCGGGTAGTCGTGAACGGTAACCGGGGCCTTGCAATGTTCTTCGGTGAGGAAGCGCTCGTGCTCGGCCTGCAGGGCCAACCCCCACTCCACCGGATACTCGAACTCGCGCCCCGAGCGCTGCAGGATTTCGATCGCCTCGGTGTAGGGCATGCGGACGAATGTGCTGGCGGCCGAGGCCTGCAAACGCTCTGTGAGACCTTTGTCGATGAAGCGGTTGAAAAATGCGAGGTCTTCGGCGCACTCACCCAGCATGGTCTCGATCAGGAAGCGCACGAAATCCTCGGCCAGGTTGATGTCGCCTTCCAGGTCGAGGAAAGCGGCCTCGGGCTCGATCATCCAGAACTCCGCGGCATGGCGTGGGGTGTGGGAGTTTTCCGCCCGGAATGTGGGGCCGAAGGTGTAGATGCGCCCCAGTGCGCAGGCCATGGTCTCGCCTTCGAGCTGACCGGACACCGTAAGGAACGCCTGCCGTTTGAAAAAATCCTCGTGCGCGCGGGCGGCTAGATCGGTGTCCAATGTGGTCACTCGAAACATTTCGCCCGCCCCCTCGCAGTCGCTGGTGGTGATGATCGGCGTGTGCGCATGGAAGAACCCGCGCTGCTCGAAGAAGCGATGCACGGCCAGGGCGAGCCGCGAGCGAGTGCGGAACACCGCACCGAACAAGTTGGTGCGTGGACGAAGGTGCGCGATCGTGCGCAGGAACTCGGGTGTGTGGCCTTTTTTCTGCAACGGGTAGGATTCATCCGCAGAGCCGAGGACCTCCAGAGAGGATGCCTGCATTTCCCAGCGTTGGCCTTTACCGGGTGAGGGGATGATGCGTCCGGTCAGGCGCACTGAGGCTCCCGTGGTGGCAGCGGAAATGGTGTCGTATCCAGGGCGGTTGGCGTCGATTACCACCTGCAGGCCCGCCAGGCAGGAGCCGTCGTTGATTTCGAGGAACGAGAAGGCTTTGGAATCGCGCCGTGTGCGCACCCATCCGCAAAGAATGATCTCGGATTCCGGTGCGCTGTCGGCGCGGAGTAGGTCGGTGATTCGGGCGTGCATCCGCACTTTTTAGCCGTGAAAACGCCGGTGCCAAGCGAAAAGGTGTGGATTTCCCGCTTGCAGACAAGGAAAAAATGGACATCTTGCGGCAAGCGCCTCGGAATGCATCCGATTTTCGACGGCGCGAAACCACACAAGGAGCTGCTTATTCCCGCAAAACCACGACGCAAATCACCCGCCCGATCAAGGCAGGGGAACCGATCCGGCAATCAAGGCAGAGGGCCGGCGCGGCCATCGGCGCGCCCTCAGGATGAAGGCCCACGCATGTCGAAAGACGGTAAGTCGGTTGAGATCGACGGTGTAATCAAGCAGGTGCTGGCCGGCACCATGTTCAAGGTCGAGGTGGCTGGCGACCACGAAGTGCTCGCCCACATTTCCGGCAAAATGCGCAAGCGTTTTATCCGTTTGGTGGCTGGAGACAAGGTGCGGATGGAGATGTCTCCTTATGATACCTCCAAAGGCCGCATTGTTTACCGACTGCGCTGAAGGGCGGCTGCGCGCAGGTCACCCCGTCCGGAGCGGGCGCGGACTGCCGAGCGGAAGCGGTCGCCGGATTTTTTTTTGAATAAATTCCGATCGGGTGGCGTCTTGTCCGGGATCCATCGTATCAAATCTGGGTTCAAATCGA
>SLCJ01000053.1 GCA_007125835.1 Verrucomicrobiales bacterium
AAGGAGCATCACCCACCACCTCCAAATCGGGACCATGGGTCGCCTTCCCCATTTCGCTCTCATCCTCAAACTCCCACAAACCGACCAACCCGCTCTGCCCGGCAGAGCCATCCGCCGCCCGACCGGCCTTCGAGGCCAGCGCTGCCAGCGCCACAGTTTTTATCATCACTCTTCTTTTCATCGCGATCAGGAATTTGGGACCAAGGAATACGAAACCAAATTCAGGCTGCCACGGATCGACCGAAGTCTCAACTGGCTTCCCTGCAATATTTTATGGCCAGTCGCCAAATCAACCGCGACATTTCCGAAGGACGGAGATCTTGGTGTCGGAAGAAAAGCGGGCGCGCGAACGTCGAGCCGACCCATGGCATGACGCAACCTTTAGCACTTACGCCCGCTCAGGGCTGCGGTTCGAGGCGGACGCGGAAGAACCTTCTGGCCGCCGGATGCTCTCCATGTTCGATCAGCACGCCGGCCTCAAGATCCATCTCCCCGGCCTGAAATCCATGGAGAGGCTGCCAGCTGCCCTCGCTCAGGTCGCCGCTCGCCTCGATTGTGTAACTTTTTCCGGGAAACACATTCCAGTCTATTTCCACACCGTCAGCAGTATGGGCGGCACCGGTGATCCGGAAGCCCATCGCGGGATCGATGCGGTCGAACACGCCATCCGCATTCTCATCCCTCAGCGCCGCCAACGGAATGGCGAAATACTCCTCGGGATCGATATTGCCGTTGGCATCCACGGCAGTGGGTGCCTGTGCCGAAAGTGTGCCGCCATCATCGGTCTGGTAGGCCGCTGCCGCGAAATACACCACCTCAGGCACCCCGCCAAAGGCGGCCGCAAGATCTATCGTGCCCTCCATCTGTGCCCCGGAAGCACGCGCGTGCTCGGTGGCTACCCCATCCACGTTGAACCAGTTGATAAAATCGTTCTCACTCTCAGCCGCGAGAAAAGGCTTTCCGGGCGGCGAGGCCGTAGTTCCGCTCTTTGCCCACGGGGCGGGCGTGGTGGCGGAGGGCAGTAGTTCGTCGGTCACGAGGATGAAATGATCGTTTCCATTGGCGGCGGAGGGCGACCACGTGGCCACATAAAGCAGGTCTCCGCGCACCGCCGCGTAGAGAGTCATCCCGGGAGCGGCTAGCAGATAGCTTGGGAAATCCACCACACCATCCATTACAAAGGGAATGGGCTCCGGCGGCGGTGACGATGCGGATGGCGTCGTGACGTTGACACCGGACGACAGCCCGGACGAACCCTCGGCATTGAATGCCGCCACCTGATAGGTGTACTGGGTCGCCGGCTGCCGACCGGTGTCGTTCCACGACAGGGAAGTCACTTGCGCCACCTGGCCACCATCGCGGTGGATGGTGTAGCCCGACGCACCGAAAACTGCATTCCAGGAAACCACCACGGTGGTGGGATCAACCGCCTGAGCCGTCACACCGGTCGGTGTCGCAGGCGGATCATTCGGAGGTGTTCCGCTCGCAACTGCAAAGTGCCAGTCCTGCCCGCCGTTGTTGTCCCAGATTCCTTCACCACCCTCCGGCGCGCTGGTAAAAACCATGTTCAGCTCCGATGTGCCGGGCCAGCCTCCCTCCAGGGTGAATACCCACGCCCCCCCTTCAAGCGCCATCGCCGGACGCGGGGTAATGCGGTCCTGCCAGCCGTTGCGACCCATGTGCAGATACACCTGTGTGGCTGCCGCCAGCGGGCGGTTGGCCGGATTGTAAGTGATCGTGATGGTTTCGCTGTCGGTCGGCTCCGCTGGGTCGAGCGTCACCACCGGCGCGGGCGGCGGGCCGCCCCCGCCCTCCCCTTCGTCATCCTCCACGAATACATGCTGGATGTCCGAACGGCTCACATTCCCCAAATTGTCCACGGCCTCCACGTAGTAATCGAACAAATTGTCCCGGAAACCAGGCAGCAAGTCGTCCGTGATCCGCACAAAATACTGGTCGGCAATCTCCGGCGAGGTCACCACATAGTCAATCTCGCCATGACCGGCCAGTGCATTCAACTCGGCACGGGTATTGGGTAACACACGCCTGGTCATTGGCAGAGTGATCCAATCCTCCACATCATCGCCACCGGCATACGTCTCATTGTGATTGTTTGCCAGCGACCGCACACCGTCCTTGTCACGGCGGATTTTCAGGTTCACCTGATCGACACCTGACACGTCATGCACCAGCGTCCAAATGTAGAACTCGGAGCCCATTCGCTTCAGGAACGAGGTATCACCTCCCGGCACGCTGTTGAACCAGCCGAAGGTATACCCTCCGGGGTTGTAGGGAAAGCGCTGAGGCTTGAGCACCGTGGGGCCGGTGCGGTCTTCCGCAAGATTTGCATCCATGAATGTCTGCAGCGTTTCGATCGCCCGGCGCGCCGCCAACCCCGGCTTCACCTCGTCGTCATTACCCAGCCCGCCATAATACTGAAACCCGGAATCCAGACCTTTGAGATAGATGTGCCACGCCAGCTCGACCACATTCGGGCTGGTCCAGCTTCCGCCCCAATCATACGGGGCCTGGATCTTCCAGGGCTCGACAGAGCCCCCTTGGTCGCGCCAGATTTGTCCGGCGGTGATCACCCAGTTCGCCCCCGCCATCTTGGGCGCATAGGCGAAAAATTTCAGCGACCAGCCGTTCTCCACATCGATGATCGTATTCGGATACACTGTGGGGCTCGACACGTCCGAGCGCACCGGCGGCTCGATCCACTTCAGGAAATAGGGCGAGCCATAACACATTTCCGGATAGATCCAAGCTCCCTCCTCGACATGGGCCACTGGAGCCTGCCCGCCATGTTGGTCCACGAAATCCTGGATGCTGGTGATCGTGTAACCCCGCGACGATGCCGCGCCAAAGAACTGCGGCGTCGAAACCTCCCACGAATCAAAGCCCCCGCCCCACGCATTGTCGCCATCCGTGGCAGGCATCACCAACGCCGGGCGGGACGCATCGCCCGCATGGGGCGCAATCTCCGCATCGACCACGCCGATTTGCGCGCCGCTGTAGCCCGCTTGGTAACTGAGCACGTCGTCGGAAGGCACGGCAATCATCGTCTTCTCATCACCTGTTTCCGGATCGATGTATTTCACCCTGTGGAGTTGGTAGGCAAAGGGAGCCACATTCCACGCCGCCTGCCCGGGGTTGGGCTCGGCAAACCACCACTGCGAGGGATTGTCAAAACGGGGGCCCAGCAGGTCCGCGCGGTTCGGCGGCGACGACTTGATGCCAAACGACGACGGCGTGACTTGGTCCATGTAGGACGGACTCGTCCGGCTGAGGTGGTGGCTGGCCACAATCACCCAATCGTAGCCCTCGTCCACCAACACGTCGATGATGTCGCGCGAGTAGGCCATTTCGGTGGGGAAAAACCCGCGCGAGTGGTCGGATAAATCGGGATTGCCACCCCAAGCCTTCCACCAGGCCTGCTTGAAAATCTGCACTTCCTTGCGAAACACTTCCTTGGGCAGCAGGGGCGTCAGCGAGTGGTGATACGAAAAACCCACCAGATCCATTCGCGGAGAGCCGGATGGAGTCATCCATCCGCGGGCCTCGGTATTGCCGGCATTCCAATTGCTGCCGTAGTTCCATCCATTGTCGGCCAAATTGCGGATGTTGTCGATCAGCGAACCTGTGTAGCTCATGCCGAAGCCGCCGGCATTGCCAATCTGAGTCAGCGCGTTTCGAGGCCGCGCCTGATAAGCGGCCACCCGGTCCGGCAGCCCGAAAATTTGTTCGAGATCATTGTGCGGATGATTCCATGGCGCGCCGTAATTCTGCGTCGGCTTGAGCCGCATCGAGTCATGGGCATACTGGACCCGCGAGTCCTGCCCCACGCCGGAATTCCAGTCCGGCCAGTAGATCGGCTGATGGTTGTGCCAGAAGCGGGTGACATGCACATGCTGCGCGGACAAGATGGAGGCACAAGAAAAAAGCAGTGCGATCACCAGGGCCGAACGCCCCGAGAATAAAGTGAAAATGGACCGGACAGGCATGATGCGAAAAGAGAGCAACGGCGGGATACCGTCGGCACCTGTCCGCCAAATGTCGCCCCGGCCTCTCGGGGTTTATCCCCTTTCTCACGACAAGGATCAGGCCTCAGCAGGCCGCAACCCGGGAAGCATGTCACGGTCGAGCATGCCCGGGATCACCGTGCCGATGAAATCCTGGATCACAGCATCCAAGGGACCATCGGAATCTCCGGGAGTGGCGGGCGGCTCCCGCCCGTCAGCGGGGTCCTGATAGAATGCGGAAAGGGTGATATAGGCCCAGCGTTGGTTCGACCCCTTGATCAGGCGATCTGAAACATCCTTGAACGTCCGCGCATAATGGCTGCTCGTCACCATTTCATGACCCACGAACCAGTAGTATGTGAGGCTGTTGAAGGCGATCCGGCGCGGCGTGCCGTCTTCCGAGGGCAGTTGGCGGTCGATACGTGTGTGCAACCGGGTGACGGGAAGTTCACCTCCGCCGGCAAGCGGGATATCAAGCGTCTTCCGACGCAAACCAGAATGCCCCTGGGCAATCAAACAGCGCTCCGGGCGATGGATCGAGTCGTTCACATCGTCCCCGGACAGCACGATCCCCACTTCCAACGTCACCCGTGAATTGCGATCATAAAACTGTGCCTTGGAGAACACCGTGTCGGCAGCGAGAATGGCAATTTCCTGCGGACTGGGCTCCAGATCCCGCACCTTCACCCAATTGCCCGACACATCCGGCCACTCCAATTTCACCGCAGAGGGCAATAGGCGGGTCTGCTCGGGCAGCGCGAACACCAAGCTCAACCCGGCAAGGGCCAGAAAAACAAGAAGATATACAGGCTTTTTCATTGGTCTTGCGCAGCGGATGGGTTGTCGCCTCCTTCGTTAGCTCGGGCGCGGGCCATGCGGCGGCGCACCACGCGCTTTCTCACCCTACGGTCGATGGTCAGGATCTGGTGCATCGCAAGCATCCCGATTAGCCCCACGGGAAAGATGAAAAAGGAAGCGTAGTCATGATAGATCCCCGCGGCGAATTCCGGATTGAAGTGTTCCGCCAGCACGATGATCGAAGTGATCCGGATCGCGTTGACGAGAATCGCCAGCGGTATGGCAGCCACAAAGACGAGCGCTTTCCGCCACACCGGCAGCTTGATGATGTAAACGTAGACGGCGGCGATCAGAATCATGGCCATCAAGGAGCGGATGCCGCTGCACCCCTCCACAATATCGAATCCCCATTTGTCCTCGACCGGCGACTGGATCATCGTGCCGCTGAGCAACACATCGATGCCCAGCAGCCGCGATCCGTAATACCCCATCTGTGTAGCCAGCACTTGCAGGCCGTTGGTGGCCTGCATCAAGCCAGGCACCGGCACCGCGAAAAGCAGGAGAAACACCGGCAAGGCACTGGCCAGAGCCGCACGGCGTCCCAGCGCATACCAGATCGCCCCCCAAGTCACGAGCGTGAGCGAGCCAATAGCCACACGCCACTGCAGCAGACGGTAGGCCAACACCCAGGCCACAATGCCGACGATGAAAACCGCCAACCCCTGCCAGGCGAATTCCCGCCGCCCGGGAGAATGATACCAAAAACGCCAGGCCAGCAGCCCCAGAATCGTCGGCGGAATCAAAAAGCCGTGCCCATAGTCGGTCTCCTCATTCCAGCTCGACACCATCACGTCGATGGCACTCATCGCCCCCGCCGGGCCAAAGGCGCTGTAGAACCCGTAAAACCACGCGATCACGAGAGCCAAAAACAGCCATGCGGCCGCCTCCAATGGCGACTGGCGCGCCCAGTCAGTCAGTCGTCTGGGCAGGGGGGTGTCAACTCGGGGGAGCATTGGCGGGAAAAATACAGGAAATTCGCGTCATGCCAAGGCCTTTCGGGCGCGACACCCGCCTCATGCCTCGCTCTCCGACGGATTCCTTTGTGGCTCTTGTGGCGGAAGCTCAAGCGCGGCGATCGACTCCATCACCTTTTCCGCACAGGCCGCATACAGCTCGCGGCCTCGCAAGTCCGGGGGGATGCTGGAGAAATCAACCGCCTCGCCGACCACCACCTCCACACGGTGAAATCGAAAAAAACGCGCCCCCCGCGGCAGCGCCTCATGCGCGCCGAACACCCGGATCGGCAGCACCGGCACACCACACCGCTGGATCAGGAACCCCACACCCGGCTGCGGCGGCAGCAGCTCGCCATCATAGGAACGCGTCCCCTCGGGAAAAAGCAGCAGCCGCTCGCCCCCTTTGAGGAGCGCCAGCGCGCGTTTCAAACTGGACGTGTCGTTCTTGCCGCTGTCCACCGGCACACACCCCAAACGCGGCAGCAGCCATGCAAAGGGACCGCGGAAAAGACCGCGGCGGGCGAAAAAATGAATCGGCCGCCGGAAGGCGATCCCCACCATCGGCGGATCCAGAAAACTACTGTGGTTCGCCACCACCAGCGCCCCGCCCTCCTCGATCACCCGATCGGGAAAATGAACACGGTGACGAAACAGCACCTTGCCCACCAACCAGCACAGAAACCGGCAGAATCCGTAAATCATACGTTCTCCTCCCTTGCCGGAGTCCCCAACGCCCCACCAACATGCCCCAGCACCCGGTCAACCACCTCCTCCACCGACATCTCAGATGAATCGATCACCAAGGCCCCCTCGGCAACCGACAACGGAGCCGCCTTGCGGGAGCTGTCGACGCGGTCACGCTCAGATACACGGTCGTCCAACCCCTGGGCGGCGCGCCGCTGCTGCCGCACCTCGGCGCTGGCATCGATATAGAATTTCCACGGCGTACCCGGAAACACCACCGTGCCAATATCACGCCCCTCCATAACCAGCCCTCCCTGCTCCGCAAACCCCCGCAACTGCCCGACCACCAACGCGCGCACCTGCGGCACCCGCGCCACCAACGAGACCGCCGCATTGGTCGCACCCGCATCCAGCTCGGACTCCAAGCGCGCGCCCGCCACCGCCACCCAGGACCGCCCGTCCTCGATACCGCAGGTCACGTCCCAGCTCACGGCGGCCTCCGCCACTTGGCTTTCCTCCTCTGGAGGCACACCGGCCTTCAGGCACGCCCAGGCGTAGGCCCGGTAGAGCGCCCCCGAATTGACGAAGTTCCAACCCAGCCGTCCGGCGAGCAGCCGGGCTACACTGCTTTTCCCGGAAGCGGCCGGTCCATCGATGGCAATCACATTCTGCATGACGAAAACAGGAGATACCCGGACACCCCGGGCGCGCCGATCTTACACCAACCCGGCGCGCGCCGCACCTTGTTTCTCCCGCCCCGCCCCTTTCGTTTTCCGGCTATCGCTTCCGTTTTTCAGCCCACATGAAAATTTCGCCGTCCTGCGACAGTATTAGGCATGGCATTCATCACCCCTGCCAACCCATTGCACACCCATGAGAAAAGCTACCCTAATGCTCTCCACCGTCCTGCTCGCCGCCGCGCCTGCGGAGGAACGAACCGTCACCATCAATGGCGTGGTCACCTCAGCCGAACGCGCCAATGACATCCAAGGTCCCGACAGTCTGACCTTGGCCGCACCGATCACCCGATGGGACAACGCGCTGCCGCTGGGCAACGGACTGAACGGCGGCCTGCTCTGGGGCGAAGGCCGCGAGCTACGTCTTTCCCTGGACCGTGGCGACCTCTGGGACGAGCGCGGCAATGAGGACTCCAAGAGCCCCAAACGCACCTTTGCCACCATGCTCGAGACCATTGAAGAGCGCGACCAAGAAACATTCAGTCGTTATTTCGACAACGTCTACACAAACAGTCCGTGGACCAAGATCCCGGGGGCCCGGCTCGTCATGAAGCTGCCGGAGGGCGTCGAATCGGATCAGTTCCATCTCGATTTTTCCACCGCGCTGGCCACGGTAGGTCTAAACGACGGCTCGGAGGCCTCGGCGTTCTTCTCCGCCACAAACAATGTCGCGCTGCTGCGGGTTCCCGCCGGAACCGATTTCGAACTGATCCGCCCGGATTCCATCAATCAACTCGGCTACCCCGAGCCAACCGTGATCCGGGAGGAAAACCGACTTTCCTTCACGCAAAAAAATGCCGAAGACCTGGAATACACATTCCTGGTGCAGTGGACAACCCTGGACGACGCCACACTGGCAGTGATCACCACCGACGCCTCGCGCGACGGGGCCGACACACTGGAACGCGCCAAAACCCACGCCGGAGACGTTCTCGACAAAGGCTGGGACCACGAGTTCGCCGGGCACGCCGGATGGTGGCGGGAGTTTTACAACACTTCGTCGGTTCACATCCCCAACCCGCGTCTTCAGCACCACTACAACCTCATGAAATACCTCTATGGCTCCGGCAGCCGCGCCGACGCCCCGCCCATCCCCCTGCAGGGCGTGTGGACCGCCGACGAGGGCGCGCTTCCGCCATGGAAAGGCGACTACCACAACGACCTCAACACCCAAATGACCTATGTCGCCTGGCAGGCCGCCGGGCTTGAGGAATCGGGCATGTCCTACGTGAATTTCTACATCGAGCGCCTGCCCCAATTCAGGAAATACGCCACGGAGTTCTTCGGCATCGAGGGGGCCATGGTGCCCGGAGTCATGACTCTCGACGGCCAGGCCATGGGCGGCTGGCCGCAGTATGCCTACGCCCTCACCGCCGGTCTTTGGAACGGCCACGCTATGTACCAATGGTGGAAAGTGAACAAAGATCCCGACTTTCTGGCCGACAAGGCCTACCCTTGGATCAAGGAAATTATGGAATCCACCCTGCGGCTCACCGAAGAGCGCGACGGCAAGCTCTACTTCAAGGTCTCCGCAAACCCGGAATGGCACGACAACCGCTTCGAAGCCTTCCTCACCCCCAACTCCAACTTCGACCAAGCCCTGCTCAACTGGGGACTGGACGCACTCAAGGAAATGGCCGAGGCCCTGGGCAAGACCGACGATGCCGCTCACTGGGCCGGAGTCAGGGAAAAAACAGGGGATCTGCTGGTCGATGAGGAAACCCAAGCCCTGATGGTGGCCAAAAATGAACCCTTCATCCACTCCCACCGCCACTTTTCCCACACCCTCGCCATCCATCCTCTGGGCACGCTGAACATGGATCAGGGCGAGGAAGAACGCAAAATCATCCGTGCCTCGGTGCGACAGATCATCGACAACGGTCCCGAATACTGGGTCGGATACTCCTTCCCATGGGGCGCATCGCTGGCCGCCCGGGCCGGATTCGCCGAGGACGCCGAACGCCTCCTGGTGGATTTCGAACGCGCCTTCGTCACCCGCAACGGATTCCACGTCAACGGCGACCAAACCAGAACCGGCCTGTCGATGTTCACATACCGCCCATTCACCCTCGAAGGCAATTTCCTTGTCATGGACGCCATTCACGAAATGCTCATGCAGAGCTGGGGCGACACCATCCGCGTGTTCCACACCATGCCCGAAAGCTGGGATAACGCCTCGTTCCGCGACCTGCGCGCCGAAGGCGGCTTCGTCGTGTCCGCCGTGCGCGAAAACGGTGCAACCACCGAAGTCACCATCTCCTCACCACGCGGCGGCACCTTCCGCCTCGCCAACCCCTTCGACGGCGACGCCCCCATCACACACACCCTCGAACCCGGCGAATCGGTCACCCTCACCCCTTGAGCTCAACCCTCACTGTGAGGAGGCCGAGGCACGGACATCCTGACCCATCCACGGAATACCACGAATTGGCACAAGGTAAAATGCAGAGCCAACCCAGGTGTGCCGAAGGCACAAAAGCGCAAGGCCCGAAGTTTCAACTCCGGGACGGGTAGCCATTGAGAATCGCGTCCTGATGGGATCGCGGCGAGCCCGGGATCAATGCGTGCCAGGTCCAGACCACAACGTCTCTTAGCTGGAGATACCATGGCACCCGCACCATGGTTTCTGCCCGGAGACCGGCCTCCCGGTTCGGATAAACCGACAGGGTTCCCTCCGACATTTGCAGGCGTAGATTTATAAAGGATTTTTTTGCCATGAGACTACTGCTATCCGTCGTTTTCGCGTTCCTGCTGATTCAGGGCGCTCTGCACGCCCAATTCGAAAGCATCTGGCATTCCCCTGCGGATGCCTCAGAGATTCCCGGGGGAGTGACCATGCGCGACCCGCTCTTCCCCGGCACCGGCACCACGGCCACGTTTTACCAAGGTGTGTGGCGTGGCGATGGCGCCAACCAAACCGGCGGCACCTTCCATTACCGCATCGACGGAGGAACTTGGCAAAACGTTTCTCTTGGTTTTCACGCAAACGACGGAGACCTTCAGTTCTGGAAGTCGGACCTTCTCATGCCCGCCGCCGGATCGGTGGTGGAGTATTATTTCTTTGTCACCCTCAGTAACCGCGACGACACATGGCTTTTCAGCGGCAACAGCAAGTCGCTCGACGAAGGCGACGCCCAAGCGAATCCCTACTCCTTCACCGTCGGCACGACCAGTTCGTCCGGCGGCGCGGAGCTGCTTGTCAACAGCATCAACGCCGACTACGGCGCACTCAACTTCTACATCGACGAGATCAGGGATACCCAATTCCCACAGCTCGAAATCTCGTTCACCCCGGGAGCGCCCGGCCTCACCGAAGTCGAAATTTTCACCAACCTCAACAACCGCGACCGCGCCAACCTGGATTGGGATGGCGACGGCATCGAGGACGGAATCATCCCCCCCGACGGAAACCTGATCACCACCGCCGACACCGACGCCTACTACCAAGCCTACGCCATGACCGACGCCGGCGGCGGCACCTACACGCTCACCCTGCCGGTGGAGAAAACCGGGGCCTATCGCCTCACCGCACGCTTCAGGACGAGCGACACCCCGGATTGGCAGTGGATCCGCGACCAAGGCATCCGCGACCTCGCCATCGTCGTCGCGCCGAACACCGCCCGCGACATGAACGTCTACGAACTACATGTCACCAATGCCAACGCCACCGGTCCCACCTTCGCCCAGCGCGGCACCTTCGAGGATCTGCATGACCCAGCCGCCCGCGTGAATCTCAACTGGCTCGTCGATCTCGGCCTCAACTGGATCTGGTTCCAACCTTTCCACCCGCAGGGTATCGATGGCCGCGAAACCGACCCCGCCACCGGCCAAGCCTACGATCCCGGCAGCCCCTACTCCATCCGCAATTTCTGGGAGATCAATCCGCTCTACACCCGCGAGTGGAACGACTCGCTGCCCAACGCCATCGAGAACCCGGACAACTACGCCGCCGCCATGCAGGCCTTCGCCGATTTCGCCGCCGCCTCCGATGCCGCCGGCATCCAACTGATGCTCGATTTCCCCTTTAACCACACCTCTCCGGATGTCGTGCTGGGGGCCGTGGGCGTCGAGCTTTTTGCGCCGGAAGGCAATCCCGGCAACTGGCAACCCAACGACCAGATCCGTGACCGCGTGCCGCCGTTTTTCTCGACCGACGGATCGGAGGGGCCGCCCGCCTACTCCGCCCCCGCCCAGTCCGCCGTTGCCCTCGCCGTGGCCCCAGACCGCAACGACTTCGGCAAGTGGAACGACGTGCGCGATGTCTTTTTCGGCACCTACTCCACTCTCGTCACCGGTTTTCCGGATGCCGAGACCAGCCGCCAAATCACCCAAAACGAGGACGACCTCATGTTCTACGGCTCGATGGGGCCGCAAACCATCAATGTCTGGCGCTACTTCGGCGAAGTGCTGCCCTACTGGCTCGAACAATCCGGCCACCGCGGATTCAACTCCACCCCCGCCGATGGCGACGCCGAAACCCGCGAGGCCCTCGACCTCCTCGGCATCGACGGCCTGCGCAAGGATTTCGGCCAAGGCCTGCCGCCGCAGGCGATGGAATACATCATCAACCGCACCCACAGCGTGAAATGGAACTTCGTATTCATGTCCGAGAGCCTCGACGGCGGCCCCGTTACCTACCGCTCCAGCCGCCACTTCGCCGTGCTCAACGAAAACATCGTCTTCCCCCTCCAGGCCGCCACCACCGCCCCCGCCTACCGCGGGATCTTCGAAGAACGACGCAACGCCTACGGCCAGAGCCTGGTGCTCCTGAACAACACGTCCCACGACGAGGTGCCCTACGCCGACCCGTGGCAGGCCCTCATCCGCTATGCCACCGTCTCGACCAACGACGGCGCACCCATGATCATGTATGGTCAGGAAATTGGCGCCGGGCAGCGAATGCAGGAGTCGCTGCCGCAGGGGTCCTGGGACTGGTATGAGCTGAATTTCGGCAAATACATCCCCCACTTCAAAAAATGGAATTCGCTGCAACCGCAGTGG